>NZ_NCVJ01000015.1:0-154952 GCF_002096815.1 Streptococcus mitis | reverse complement strand
CCTGACTCAGACGCCGACGTGCTTGCTGATTGGCTCGCACTTGTTGAGGCTGACTCAGAAGCTGATGTGCTTGCTGATTGGCTTGCACTTGTTGAGGCTGACTCAGAAGCTGATGTGCTTGCTGATTGGCTTGCACTTGTTGAGGCTGACTCAGAAGCTGATGTGCTTGCTGATTGGCTCGCACTTGTTGACGCTGATTCAGATGCCGATGTGCTTGCTGATTGGCTTGCACTTGTTGAGGCTGATTCAGATGCCGATGTGCTTGCTGATTCTGACGCACTTGTTGACGCTGACTCAGAGGCACTTGTCGATGCTGATTCTGACGCACTTGTTGACGCTGACTCAGAGGCACTTGTCGATGCTGATTGGCTCGCACTTGTTGAGGCTGACTCAGAAGCTGATGTGCTTGCTGATTGGCTCGCACTTGTTGATGCTGACTGACTAGCTGAGGTACTTGCTGATTGACTTGCACTTGTCGACGCTGACTTAGATGCACTTGTTGAGGCACTTTGACTCGCACTTGTCGATGCGGACTTAGAGGCGCTCGTTGAGGCACTTTGACTTGCGCTTGTGCTTGCGGACTTAGATGCACTTGTTGAAGCACTTTGACTTGCGCTTGTTGATGCGGACTTAGAGGCGCTCGTTGAGGCACTTTGGCTGGCACTTGTTGACGCTGACTTAGATGCGCTCGTTGAAGCACTTTGGCTTGCGCTTGTCGACGCTGACTTAGATGCACTTGTTGAGGCACTTTGACTTGCGCTTGTGCTTGCGGACTTAGATGCACTTGTTGAAGCACTTTGACTTGCGCTTGTCGATGCCGACACTGATGCACGGTAATCTGAATCTGATATATCTGGCGTTACCGTATTTACCGTTCCATCTTTATAAGTGATGGTCACCGTTCCATTTTCTGCAATAGAATAACTACTGATACGGTTGGCAGTCTCTGGATTTGCTGTTTTCACAACTGCCAAGATTTCATCTTTCTCACGCTGATCCAGAGCGTTTGGATGTTTAACTTGGAAGACTCTTGACGGCTTCACACCAGGGAATCTTACATTCAATTTACCTTGAGCAACTACTACTGTCGGAGTGCGTGCTTCGTTATCAGACAAGTCTACAGCTTTGGTTCCGAGATTCCATTTATTTTTATCATCATATTTCTGATTAGCATTATAAGAAGCTGTATACTCTAAAGTAGCAGGAGCATTCGTTGGTGTATTCTTGAATCCTGGTGCATCATCATTCGAAGAATATCCTTTTTGGAATATTCTATCTTTATCTGAAATACCATCATAAAGTTTCAAATCTCTAAGTTTGCCACTATTATCTGAACCCTTCAAGACAACTTTAACTTCATCTCCGGCAAAAATCTCGTATCCACTCGTGCCAGGACGGACATTATTTTTCGGAGAAAGCTTTTCCCATTTTTTAGTCTTATCATTCTTGACATAGATTTCAAATTCAGGATTTGGAGCTACATTTTCTTTAGTAATGGTCTTAGTAGTTTCGGCAGAAGTAAGGGTCTCTTTTCCTCCATCAGGAGTCCTTACAACTTTCTCTTGTTTAACTGTTACATCACCTGTCGGAAGAAGACCGTTATTGCCGTCGTAAGCTTTTTTCAGATCAGCAGGTCCAAAGGTAACGCTTGATTCGTTGTCCTTAGCTTTCTTCTCGAACGTATGGCCTGCTAATGTCAACGTCACCACTGCTCCAGGTGTTACATTCGTAACAACGATCGAACGATTTGGCAAGCCACCTTTTTCAGTAACTGAATCATCTGCTATTTGAGGCGCTTGTGGATTTACTTTCACAGTAACAGGGACGTTTTGTTTAACTTTGACACCCGTTGAGTCTGCAGGTAACTCTACCTCCACTTGCTTGGTAAATGTTCCAACTGTCGTAAGTGACGGCGCACCACCAACCCACGTGTATTTAGTGTTTGTTGCGTTAAAATCTGGAGTTCCTGTTACTCTTGTAACCGCTTCTTTAGGATTGGCTACAGCTTGTTTATAAGCTGGTTCATCTGTTTGATTCTGTGTAAAAGTATAAGAACTGTCTGATTCAAATTTATAAACATCATGAACAACATTAACGGTTTTACTTAGTTTAGCAGCATCCCCTGCACCTGTACGACCAACAGGATAAGTAAAGGTGACTTGGTAGTTGTGTCGACCTGTTTCTGCTGTACTAATCGGTGAACTTGAAACAGGCTGACCATTTTTTCTCCAAGTTTGACTAGCTCCACTTGGGTAGGCATCGTCTCCTTGCTTAGTCACATAATCATGCCATAAGGTACCGTTATGAGGATTTGTACCTTGAATATCATTCACAGGTCCTTTAGGAGCAATCGTAGCTAAAACCTTATAGTTGACCGTTACATCATCGATTGAACCATCCGAATACGTAACACGCGCAACAGCACTCTTTGTTCCAGTAGTCGAATTGTTAATCGTATTTGTCCAGGCAACCGTTGCTCCTGCAGGCAGAGACTTCCCACCTTCAAGTTGAACAAAGTTAGCTGCATTTCCCAAGTCCGCTGCTGTTTCACCCGCATAGGTATAAATAGTGTCTACTTTAGAGACCGCATTATACTTATCCGTTTGATCCTTAACAACAAACTTGATGTAACCTTCGTTATTATCAGTACTATTTGATGTATTCTGGTTATCCGTAGTTACGAGTTTACGTTCAGTAAATGCCCCTTTTTGCAGGCTTTTATTTAGGGTGCCTGTCAAAGTAATCGTAGCATTGTCTTGGTTTGTCGTAGAAGTGATTGGATTTGAACGAGTGACACCAGTAAAGCCACCATAGTTAGCAGCATTACCATCTGCAGCTCCAGATGTCGTCGTCAATTTCAATGAATTGATTTTGCCAGAGTCGTCCGTCGCTTTTAGGGTAATATTAACCGGTTCGTTGCGATATAGATAGATTTCTTTCGTTGCCGGATTGTCATAAGGAATAACTAACTTAGGACGTTCGTTGACTGTTACTGACTGTGGAATGTCATCACTCTTCGTTCCGTCCTTGTAGACTATTTTTGCTGTACCATTGGCCTGAACTTCAATATCCTCAATACGATATGTCTGCTGATTATTTTTAGCATAAATAGCAGCCTTTACAGCATTCTTTTCAGTCTCCGTCAGGTTATTCTTGTTTACAACAGGCGTGAACTCAGGATTTTTTATTGTGAATTCTGGTTCATGCTTGTAACGCTCATTCAAAGGACGTTGCTTGATAAAGAAGTTTCCTGTACTGTTATCTCCCGGAATCGTAACGTTCCCTGCTTTATCTGTTGCTACTGCATTACGGCGCCATTCGTTTTTAGGAGCATAAGTCAAATCATCTTTCATATGCCCAGTTGCAGTTATGACTGCCGGATTAGACTCAGTCGCAACGAGATTCCCATTTGGATCTGATAGAGAAGTAGCTGTCCCAGTCCCATAATTGGTATCTCCAAAGATGTTTTGAGCCATTTCTGACGCTGGTCTATTACCATCAGCCTGTGCTACAAGTTTAAACTCACTCAGTTTCCCCTTATTGTCTACGGCTTTCATTTCAAAACCGATATCATCACCTGCATAGTAATAGTAATATTTATCTCCTGCTATAGCTCCTGTTTCTGCAGCTAGAGGTTTACCATTACGGGTCGCAGTAACGGTTATTACTGGAGGTATTTTTTCCTTCTCTAAAGAAGCATTGATGACACTTGTAGAACCGTCACGATAAGTAACCGTGATGGTACCATCTGTTGCAACGTCAATTTTAGATTTGGTGCCAGGGTAAGACAGCGTAAAGCTACCATCTGGATTGGTCGTTTTACTTGCTTTAGAAATATCTGGAGCAAGATCTCCATTTTTGGATAAATCCTTTAAATTCGATTGTTTTCCAACAAAATTATCATAAACTTCCTTAACTTCATCTGGTGTCAAATGATCCAAATCAGAAACCTGAACAGTATCGCCACTTTGGATATCATGACGTTCGTTGAAACCTTTGATAAGGAACTTAACTGAATCTCTAGCTACTTGGCCATTATACTGACCAGATGAAAAATTATAGGTGTACTCTTTCCCTATCTGTGCAGATAAATCGTTACCACCAACTGTACCTTGAAGATAACTAAATACATTCGGTCTGTTGATACCAGGTACACCCATCTGGTTTCCGACATAGTTAACACCTGGGACAGGGTCGCTCGATTCCAATCCATAGATATAGATATTACTATTTGAACGACTTTGAATACCAATCAAATCATTAATTGAATCGCCATTATATACTTCTTTGTAACGATTATCAATATTATATTGTGGACCAAGTTTTGAAGTTGTTTGATTATTTGTAGTTTGTTGTCTATAGCCAGTTGGAACACTTGCCGATTGAACTGCCGATCCATTCCCTGGAGTATTTTCATAAATAGGAGCAGAACTTACTTGAACCTGCATAGTGGCAGTCGCAGTCGGAACATTATTATCGTATTTAACTCTTACTACAATTTGTCCCTCTAAGTTCCTGTTTTGGCCATGACGATAACTATAACCCGCCTCTGAACCATGTGTATATGTTTTTTCCATCGAACTACCATTAAAGGTCGCACTTTGGACATGTCCACCTTTGCCAACTTCGATTTTTACACCAACGTGACTCAAGGCACTATCAGCATGGACATTCATGGTGTAAGTAGCGATACCAGTAGCCTTATCAAAAGTAGCAGTTGGACTACTTACATTCATACGCCCATCATTCTGTTGAGGAGCCCAGCTTGCTCGAAGCGAAGCATCGCGCAACATTGGTTTTCCATTACGGATATCACGCGCACCTGATTGCGCTCTTAAAACAGCATTGACAATAGAATTACGAGCCAAGGTAGCTTTTTGCACCACCTCTGTCCAGTCACTCGTTGGATCTGCCAAAGCTTTTTCAATAGCTGTCACTGCTGCATTTACCTTAGTAATTGCAGAATCAGTGTTTGGCAAACCAGCAGCTTTCGCTAAGTATTCACCTATTTCAGCTGAAAGCTTGGTTAACTTCTTACGATTTTCTTCATTTTGTTTAGCAGAAACTTCGGAAGTTGCGATGGCTCCAGCAGTAACTCCTACGATACTAGTCATGGTAGAAGTTGATTGAGCAGCACTTGCACTAACCTTCCCATCAATTTCAGTTGCCTTCAGTAGAGCAGAATCGATTTTAAGGTTAGTTGATTCTGTTGATACAGCAGAATCTTGCTCAGTTGCTGTAGCAGATGTGCTCTGTTCACCTGATAAAGTTGACGCTAAAGAAAAACTACTCGGCTTACTTGTTGATTGACTGATACTAGTAGAGGTGCTGACAGATGCACTTGTCGAAGCACTATTAGAAGTACTGGCTGAGGTACTTGCAGAAGTACTCGTCGAAGCACTGGCTGACGAACTCTTAGATACAGATTCTGACATAGAAGTACTTTCGCTCAAAGAAGTAGAAAAGCTAGCAGAATTCTCTGAATTATTCACAGATGTCGTACCCAAAACTACTGTATCATTTGTAACCAAAAGATCTGGATTTTCCAGTGTTTTTTCCACAGCTACTGTTTCATTTGCAAACACTTTTGTTTGAGTAGCAACAGTACCCCCTAAAACAGCCCCTGTGGCAGCAAGTCCCTTGATAATATCCAGACCTGTAATAGAAGGATTTACTTTATCCTCTACTACTTCTGTCATGACTTGAGTCGTATCTACACCACCCCGCAAGACCTTGAACAAACCAAAAAGAGAGGTTGAAGCTCGCAACCAATGTTTTCCTGATTTGATCAACTTATACCGCGTCACACGGTCGGTTTCTCTATACTCACCTTTTTGACGTCTAAAAAACATGTTTTACCCTTTCATCGCATTTCAAAAGTGGACAATCCACCCAATTTTAATCATACGTTTCAAGTATACTTTAACTGCAAACGCTTGTCAAGGTTTTTAATATATTTTTTATATGATATGATATTTCAAAGTTCTTTACTCATCCAACATTCAAATTGTTTTAAAAAATATTTAGTATATGTAAAAATAAATTTTCAAATCATTTTATTCAACATCTCAATGCAAACGTGCAATATTAGTGCTTAAAAGTGCAAAAAACATAAATAATTTGATTTCTATTTCTCAAAACAAAAAACTCATGGACGAATAACATCCATGAGCTTTGGTAAAACCAGTTAGCGAGACCTGTAGGCAGGCTGACACTCTTAGCACTACGACACTGAGTTTGGTAAATCAATTATATTTTCCAAACATAATTAGTAAGCAGTTACCCTTTTCTATCTACCTACGACGGAAAAATCCACGAATCAATATCATTCGCGGACTTTTACTAGTGAAGCATTTAGGTAGACCGCCATAGCGGTTACCTATTATTAGATTACGACACTGAGTTTTGCAAATCGATTCCATTTGTAAAACTCAGTTAGTGAGGCAGGCAGGTAGGCAACTTTCTACCAATCACGACGTAAAGTTTTACGAATCGATAATATTCGTAAAACTTTACTAGTGGAGCGCCTAGCCAAGTTCCATAGAAACTTGGCGTTAGTTACTTGATTGTGTAACAATCTAAGTAACTTTGGCGATCTACATCTTTTCTTCCAACTCTACGTCTGGATACTTGTCCGCAAACCAGCGGAGGGCAAAGTCATTTTCAAAGAGGAAGACTGGTTGGTCAAAACGGTCTTTGGCCAAGATATTGCGGCTTGATGACATTCGTTCATCCAAGTCCTCAGGCTTGATCCAGCGAACGGTCTTTTTACCCATTGGGCTCATAACTACTTCAGCGTTGTACTCGCCTTCCATGCGGTGTTTAAAGACTTCAAACTGAAGTTGACCAACAGCTCCCAGCATGTACTCGCCTGTTTGATAATTCTTATAAAGCTGAATGGCTCCTTCTTGCACCAATTGCTCAATCCCCTTGTGGAAGGATTTTTGTTTCATAACGTTCTTAGCAGATACTTTCATGAAAATTTCAGGTGTAAAGGTTGGTAGTGGTTCAAACTCAAACTTGTTTTTTCCAACTGTCAAGGTATCCCCAACCTGATAAGTACCTGTATCGTAAACACCGATAATATCACCTGCCACGGCATTGGTCACATTCTCACGACTTTCCGCCATAAACTGAGTAACATTCGACAGTTTAGCACCCTTACCAGTACGAGGCAGGTTGACACTCATGCCACGCTCAAATTCGCCTGATACGATACGGACAAAGGCGATACGGTCACGGTGACGAGGGTCCATGTTGGCTTGGATTTTAAAGACAAATCCTGAGAAATCCTTGTCGTAAGGATCCACAATTTCACCGTCTGTTTTCTTGTGACCATGTGGTTCTGGAGCAAACTTAAGGAAGGTTTCAAGGAAGGTCTGGACACCAAAGTTTGTCAAAGCTGAACCGAAGAAGACTGGCGTCAATTCTCCAGCAAGGATAGCTTCCTCTGAAAACTCATTCCCAGCTTCATTTAAAAGCTCAATGTCATCCTTGACTTGTTCGTAGAAAGGATTGCTGCCAAAAAGCTTGTCCCCATCTTCAAGACTAGCAAAACGCTCATCCCCTTTATAGAGCTCCAAGCGTTGATTATAGAGGTCATAGAGCCCCTCAAAGGCTTTCCCCATCCCGATAGGCCAGTTCATCGGGTAGCTAGCAATGCCCAAGACTTCTTCCAGTTCTTGCAAGAGGTCCAGTGGCTCACGACCGTCACGGTCTAGCTTATTCATAAAGGTAAAGACTGGAATACCACGGTGTTTGACAACTTCAAACAATTTCTTAGTTTGGGCCTCGATACCCTTGGCAGAGTCCACGACCATGACCGCAGCATCCACCGCCATCAAGGTACGATAGGTATCTTCTGAGAAGTCCTCGTGCCCTGGTGTGTCGAGGATATTGACGCGCTTACCATCGTAGTCAAACTGCATCACAGATGAAGTCACCGAAATCCCGCGTTGCTTCTCGATATCCATCCAGTCAGACTTGGCAAAAGTCCCTGTTTTCTTTCCTTTTACGGTACCAGCCTCACGAATCTCACCCCCAAAGTAAAGCAATTGCTCAGTGATGGTTGTTTTCCCCGCGTCCGGGTGGGAGATGATGGCAAAAGTACGACGTTTCTTAATTTCTTCTTGAATATTCATAAGTTCTCTTTCTTTGATTCTCTATTTTTCTTGTTTCAATAGCTAAGAATGATTTCTACATTGGATTTTACCATTCCTTTCAACACTCCATTATATCGGATTTTAGCATTTTTTTCAATTTCTATTTTATGTCAGACACTGCTAAAGTAGAACAATTCCACTTGCAATTTTTAAAATAAATGTTACAATAAATATAGAAAAAGGTGTTGCGTCAACAACACCCCACAGAGCCGTTTAAGACGGTGGCTGTAATTACATAACTAAAAAATAGCTCGTTAACTCGCCAAAGTTAGGACGGCTATTTTTTTGTCTCTTTTACCAATTCAAGGATGAACTTTAGGAGCGTGATAACAAAGTTACCAGCTACAAACATGAGTGTCAAAGCCTCAAAAGGGGACAAATCTGGTTACTCCTTTCTACTAAGATTTTACAGGTTCTGCACATAAGCATCACCATCCTTTCGATTTCGTAACCACCGTCTTCACTTCTCTGTTAAACTATTGTACCATATATTTCCCCCTTTGAAATCCGCTTTTCAAATAAATCATCATCAAAATCCGTTCTCCATCCTATACCTGTCTTTTTTCATCTTTCCTTCCCTTATTTATAGGAAAATATGGTAAAATAGAACAGACTAAAAATCATCATTTCACGAAAGGATGCAAGATGAAAATTACGCAAGAAGAGGTAACACACGTTGCCAATCTTTCAAAATTAAGATTCTCTGAAGAAGAAACTGCTGCCTTTGCGACTACCTTGTCTAAGATTGTAGACATGGTTGAATTGCTGGGCGAAGTTGACACAACTGGTGTTGCACCAACTATGACTATGGCTGACCGCAAGACTGTACTCCGCCCTGATGTGGCCGAAAAAGGAACAGACCGTGATCGCTTGTTTAAAAACGTACCTGAAAAAGATAACTACTATATCAAGGTACCAGCTATCCTAGACGATGGAGGAGATGCCTAATGACTTTCAACAATAAAACCATTGAAGACCTGCATAATCTCCTTGTCTCTAAGGAAATTTCTGCAACAGAATTGACACAAGCTACGCTTGAAGATATCAAGTCTCGCGAGACAGCAATCAATGCTTTTGTCACTATCGCTGAGGAGCAAGCTCTTGCTCAAGCTAAAGCTATTGATGAAGCTGGAATCGATGCTGATAATGTCCTTTCAGGAATTCCACTTGCAGTTAAAGATAATATCTCTACAGATGGTATTCTCACAACTGCTGCCTCAAAAATGCTCTACAACTATGAGCCAATCTTTGATGCGACAGCCGTTGCCAATGCAAAAGAGAAAGGCATGATTGTCGTAGGGAAAACCAACATGGACGAATTTGCCATGGGTGGTTCAGGTGAGACTTCGCACTATGGTGCCACTAAAAATGCTTGGGATCAAAGCAAGGTTCCTGGTGGTTCATCAAGTGGTTCTGCTGCTGCTGTAGCTTCAGGCCAAGTCCGCTTGTCGCTTGGTTCTGACACTGGTGGTTCCATCCGCCAACCTGCTGCCTTCAACGGGATCGTTGGTCTCAAACCAACCTACGGAACAGTTTCACGTTTCGGTCTCATTGCCTTTGGTAGCTCATTAGACCAGATTGGACCTTTTGCACCAACTGTTAAGGAAAATGCTCTCTTGCTCAACGCTATTGCCAGCGAAGATGCCAAAGACTCTACTTCTGCTCCTGTCCGCATTGCCGACTTTACTTCAAAAATCGGCCAAGACATCAAGGGAATGAAAATTGCTTTGCCTAAAGAATATCTTGGCGAAGGGATTGACCCAGAGGTTAAAGAAACCATCCTTAATGCCGCTAAGCACTTTGAAAAACTGGGTGCTATCGTTGAAGAAGTCAGCCTTCCTCACTCTAAATACGGTGTTGCCGTTTACTACATCATCGCTTCATCAGAAGCTTCATCAAACTTGCAACGTTTTGACGGTATCCGTTACGGCTACCGCGCAGAAGATGCAACCAACCTTGATGAAATCTATGTAAATAGCCGTAGCCAAGGTTTCGGTGAAGAGGTTAAACGCCGTATCATGCTTGGTACATTCAGTCTTTCATCAGGTTACTACGATGCTTACTACAAGAAAGCTGGTCAAGTCCGTACCCTCATCATTCAAGATTTCGAAAAAGTCTTTGCGGATTACGACTTGATTTTGGGACCAACTGCTCCAAGCGTTGCTTATGACTTGGATTCTCTCAACCACGACCCTGTTGCCATGTACTTGGCTGACCTCTTGACCATCCCAGTCAACTTAGCTGGTCTACCAGGAATTTCGATTTCTGCTGGATTCTCTCAAGGACTCCCTGTCGGTCTCCAATTGATTGGTCCTAAGTACTCAGAAGAAACCATTTACCAAGCTGCTGCTGCCTTTGAAGCAACAACAGACTACCACAAACAACAACCCGTGATTTTTGGAGGTGATAACTAATGAACTTTGAAACAGTCATTGGACTTGAAGTCCACGTAGAGCTCAACACCAATTCAAAAATCTTCTCACCTACTTCTGCCCACTTTGGAAATGACCAAAATGCCAACACTAACGTGATTGACTGGTCCTTCCCAGGAGTTCTGCCAGTTCTCAATAAAGGTGTTGTTGATGCCGGTATCAAGGCTGCTCTTGCCCTCAACATGGACATCCACAAAAAGATGCACTTTGACCGCAAGAACTACTTCTATCCTGATAATCCTAAAGCCTACCAAATTTCTCAGTTTGATGAGCCAATCGGTTATAACGGCTGGATTGAAGTCGAGCTAGAAGACGGTACGACCAAGAAAATCGGTATCGAACGCGCTCACTTGGAAGAAGATGCAGGTAAAAATACCCATGGTACAGATGGTTACTCTTATGTTGACCTCAACCGCCAAGGGGTGCCATTGATTGAGATTGTATCTGAAGCTGACATGCGTTCACCAGAAGAAGCCTATGCTTACCTAACAGCCCTCAAGGAAGTTATCCAGTATGCTGGTATTTCTGACGTTAAGATGGAAGAAGGTTCTATGCGTGTGGATGCCAATATCTCTCTTCGCCCTTATGGTCAAGAAAAATTCGGTACCAAAACTGAGTTGAAGAACCTCAACTCCTTCTCAAACGTTCGCAAAGGTCTTGAATACGAAGTCCAACGTCAAGCTGAAATCCTTCGCTCAGGTGGTCAAATCCGTCAAGAAACACGCCGTTACGATGAAGCTAACAAAGCAACCATCCTCATGCGTGTCAAGGAAGGTGCTGCAGACTATCGCTACTTCCCAGAACCAGACCTACCCCTCTTTGAAATTTCAGATGAGTGGATTGAGGAAATGCGCACTGAATTACCAGAGTTTCCAAAAGAACGCCGTGCACGCTACGTCTCTGACCTTGGTTTGTCAGACTACGATGCTAGCCAGTTGACTGCAAACAAAGTCACTTCTGACTTCTTTGAAAAAGCTGTTGCCCTCGGTGGCGATGCCAAACAAGTCTCTAACTGGCTCCAAGGGGAAGTCGCTCAGTTCTTGAATGCCGAAGGCAAGACACTGGAACAAATCGAATTAACACCAGAAAACTTGGTTGAAATGATTGCCATCATCGAAGACGGCACTATTTCTTCTAAGATTGCCAAGAAAGTCTTTGTCCACCTGGCTAAAAATGGCGGTGGAGCGCGTGAATACGTTGAAAAAGCAGGCATGGTTCAAATCTCAGATCCAGATATCCTGATTCCAATCATCCACCAAGTCTTCGCCGATAACGAAGCTGCTGTTGCCGACTTCAAGTCAGGCAAACGCAACGCAGACAAGGCCTTCACAGGCTTCCTTATGAAAGCAACCAAAGGCCAAGCCAACCCACAAGTTGCCCTTAAACTCCTTGCCCAAGAATTAGCGAAGTTGAAAAATGAGTAACTCATTTAAAGTATAACTGACACCAGACTGCTAAAAAATTAGCAGTTCTGATGGCTTGCAGTATGCATTCATATAGTTAGGAGACATATGAAAAAGTTATATACTCTTCTCACCACCTGTTTACTACTCCTTTTCGTTACACCGATGCAATCCATCGATGCAGGGGTAGGACATTCTCGAAGTGGTAGCTCTAGCCGTAGTAGCTCCAGTTCAAATGGTAGCCGAAGCCGTTCCAGTAGCAGTAATAGCGGTAGTTCTTCCTACAGAAGTAGCTACAGTTCTGGAGACGGTTCCTATAGTTCGAGTTACTCTGAGCAAGAGTTGTACGGAATTGTAGTCTTTTTAATAGGTGTTTACGTAGTTGTCTTAGTTCTAAAGAATAAAAGTAATCAAAGCTCATCAGAAAAATCCTATAGTAGCGCTACTGTATATAATCCCCAAAACCATCGTCGAGTTGAACACAATACATTAGCTACTAGTCGTGTTAAATATGGCGATCCAAACTTTGATGCCGATGCTTTCGCTTCATGGGTTAAAGAAGTCTATATTCAGTTACAGGCAGCCTGGACTAAAAAGGATTGGAATTTGGCTCGCTCTCTTGAAAGTACCAGCCTTTATTCCCAACATAGTATACAACTCGAAGATCATATCCGGGCGAAAACAACTAATGTTTTAGAAAAAGTCTATGTTGAAAATGTTCGCATTAAAGATTTCTACGAAAATCCTGATGGTAACGATACCCTTGTTGTGATCTTGTCATCTACACTCAGGGACTATGTCATTGAAGACCAAAGCAAACGTGTCATCGAAGGTGATCCTCAAGAGGACTTGTTTACAGTCTATCAAATGAACTTTATCCGTAAACACGGAAGTCAAACTGAACTAAATGTCAGTGATGAAGCCATCAGTGACCACTGTCCAAACTGTGGTGCCCCATTGAAAATCTCTGCTATCAGTAAATGTGACTATTGCGATGCTGATCTAACACGCAGTCCAAACCAATGGGTACTCGATACCTACGATGTTGTGGATGAAGACGAACTTTATAATTAGGAGGAAATTATGGGATTTATTCGTGCCGCCCTATCTTCAGGGCTTAATAGTTTCAACGATAGCAAATTTAAAGAAGCTATTGTTCTTCCAAATAACCTAACAGCTGATGCCTTGGCCATTAAAGGACAACTTCTTACAAAAGATCCTGACGGCACTTCTAGACAAAGCAACCAAAATACTGGACTTTTAACAGATGGTTCTGTAGTCATTGTTCCACAAGGTTATGTAGCTATTCTTGTCAACAACGGAACCTTCCTTGGCGATGTCTTAGAAGCTGGTAGCCACGAATGGCGTTCTGAAGATAATGCCTGGCTTCTTGAAAAAGGTGGTATAAAGGGTACTTGGGAAAATTTCAAAAACCGCTTCTCTTTTGGTGGTCAAGTCATTACCCAACAGGAAATCATCTTTATCCGTATGCAACCCATCGCAGGTAATAAATTTGGTACTCAAAACGCCGTAGAGTATTTCAGTGAACGCTATCAACAATTGCTCAATATTCGTTTCTACGGCTTGTTTGATATCAAAGTTGCTGATCCAGTCCTATTTTATGTCAGCTCCATCAGTCAACAAATTGAAGATCATAGAGCATTTACCCTGAAAGATATCGCTCAGGGAACTCTCAGACAAAATATCTCTCCTAAAATTGCTATTGCAATCGCCAAATTTACAAACGAAAACCGAGTTGATATCTATAGTCTTAATGCCAATCAAGATACTTTCAACGATCTAGCAAAACAAGAAGTTAACAAGGTATGGACTGGACTTTACGGAATTGAAACAACCAATATCCTGCTTGAAGATTTGAGCTATGACCAAGAAAGCTTGAATATTATTCGTAAACTTGATAGCGAATTAGTCGCTATGAAATACAATACGATTGAGATTGAAGAACGTCGTGCCCGTAACGAAGCTCTCATCGTTGCTGCAAACAATGAAGGCAATGGCAATGGTATGAACATAATTATGGGAATGAATCTGGGACAAACGCTTGGCGGGCAACTCAACCAACAAACTCAAGCTCCTATTCAAAATAATGGGCAAACTGCAAGTAAGAACTTTTACATCGAGGTAGACGGCAAGTATGTTCTCGTAACCAAAGATGAAGAAGGAAATATCGTACCTGTCAACTAACTCAAGTTAATCTGATATTTGAGAATTATTGCGTTTTATGGTACAATAAAGAGTAACAATATTTATTAAAGAGGTAAAAACATGATTGAAGCAAGCAAATTGAAAGCTGGTATGACATTTGAAACTGCAGACGGAAAATTAATCCGCGTTTTGGAAGCTAGCCACCACAAACCAGGTAAAGGGAACACAATCATGCGTATGAAATTACGTGATGTCCGTACTGGTTCTACTTTTGACACAAGCTACCGTCCAGAAGAAAAATTCGAACAAGCTATTATCGAAACTGTGCCAGCTCAATACTTGTACAAAATGGATGAAACTGCCTACTTCATGAACACTGAAACTTACGACCAATACGAAATCCCAGTCGTAAACGTTGAAAATGAATTGCTTTACATCCTTGAAAACTCTGATGTAAAAATCCAATTCTACGGAACTGAAGTAATCGGTGTAACTGTACCAACTACTGTTGAATTGACAGTCGCTGAAACACAACCATCTATCAAAGGTGCTACTGTTACAGGTTCTGGTAAACCAGCGACTATGGAAACTGGACTTGTTGTCAACGTTCCTGACTTCATCGAAGCTGGGCAAAAATTGATCATCAACACTGCAGAAGGAACTTACGTTTCTCGTGCCTAATCTCTAGAAAGAGGTCATTCTATGGGAATTGAAGAACAATTTGGCGAAATCGTTATCGCTCCACGTGTACTTGAAAAAATCATTGCCATCGCAACTGCTAAAGTTGATGGTGTCCACTCATTTTCAAATAAATCCGTATCTGATACCCTATCAAAACTCTCTCTTGGTCGTGGCGTCTACTTAAAAGAAAGCAACGAAGAACTAACTGCTGACATTTATCTCTATCTTGAGTACGGTGTAAAAGTACCAAAAGTTGCTCTTGCTATTCAAAAAGCGGTCAAAGATGCTGTCCGAGATATGGCTGATGTGGAACTTGCTGCTGTCAACGTCCATGTTGCAGGAATCGTTCCAGATAAAACACCAAAACCTGAGTTGAAAGATTTATTTAACGAGGACTTCCTCAATGACTAGTCCATTATTAGAATCTAGACGCGAACTTCGTAAATGCGCTTTTCAAGCTCTTATGAGTCTTGAATTCGGCACAGATATGGAAACAGCTTGTCACTTTGCCTACACGCATGACCGTGAAGATGCAGATGTGCAAATCCCTGCCTTTCTTCTGAACTTGGTTTCTGGCGTTCAAGCTCAAAAAGACGAGTTGGATAAACAAATCAACCAGCACCTCAAGTCAGGATGGACAGTTGAACGCTTGACCTTGGTCGAAAAAAACTTACTACGCTTGGGTATCTTTGAAATCACATCATTTGATACACCTCAGCTGGTAGCAGTCAATGAAGCCATTGAACTTGCTAAGAATTTTTCAGATCAAAAATCAGCCCGTTTTATCAATGGACTGCTTAGTCAATTTGTAACAGAAGAAAATGAATAATCGAAAAGGTGTTTGGTCTTCCAGGCACCTTTTGACTTTCCCCTTGGTATAAAGTAAGAACCACATAAAAACTAGAACTGACTGCCAGCTCTAGTTTTTATGTATTCTGAAGTATTAGTATTTTCTAAATCGTTGGTAACGCTCTTCCAACAACGCTTCTAACGGTTTTTGCGAAAGTCTAGCTAGCTCAGCTTGGAGTTCTTTTTTGACATTCTTAATTAGTTCTTTGCTAGAAAGTCCCGTTTCAGAAATCACCTTATCCACCACATCCATTTCTAGCAGCTCATGCGAAGTGATTTTCATCAGTTCTGCCGCTTCCATGGCACGAGTGCCGTCCTTCCATAGAATGGAAGCAAAGCCTTCTGGGCTGAGAATGGCATAGATAGAATTTTCCAGCATCCAGACACGGTCTGCGACTGCTAGAGCCAGAGCCCCGCCTGAACCACCTTCACCTATAATGATGGCGATAATCGGAACTTTCAGGTCACTCATTTCCATGAGATTGCGAGCGATAGCTTCTCCCTGACCACGTTCTTCCGCTCCCACACCAGGATAAGCACCTGCAGTATTGATAAAGGTCACAACTGGACGAGCAAACTTTTCAGCCTGTTTCATCAAACGTAGGGCCTTGCGGTAGCCTTCTGGATGCGGTTGACCAAAATTTCGCTTGAGGTTATCTTGTAAACTCTTTCCTTTTTGGATACCAACCACTGTTACAGCTTGGTCCCCAAGCCAGCCGATACCACCAACAACTGCACCATCGTCACGAAAAGAACGGTCACCGTGTAATTGGATAAATTCATCAAAAATGCCTGTTGCAAAGTCCAAGGTTGTCAAGCGACTCTGCTCACGCGCTTCTCTGACTATTTTTGCAATATTCATCTAGGACCCCCTCCGTGCAATCTGACTAGGCTAGCAATCGTATCTGGCAAATCTCTTCTTTTGATAATAGCATCTACAAAGCCATGTTCCAGTAGGAATTCTGCCTTTTGGAAATCCTCAGGTAAGCTTTCACGAACCGTATTTTCAATGACGCGACGCCCGGCAAAACCAACTAAACTCTGTGGTTCAGCTAGGATGATATCTCCTTCCATAGCGAAAGAAGCTGTTACTCCACCTGTCGTTGGATCTGTCAAAATGGTCAGATAAAAGAGACCAGCATTTGAATGGCGTTTAACTGCTGCAGAAATCTTGGCCATCTGCATGAGACTCATGATTCCTTCCTGCATACGGGCCCCACCAGAGGCTGTGAAGAGAACAACTGGCAATTGTTCGACAGTCGCATACTCAAACAAACGAGTGATTTTTTCACCTACAACCGTACCCATAGAAGCCATGATAAAGTTAGAATCCATAATCCCAAGAGCCACAGTCTGACCTTTTATAAGAGCTGTTCCAGTCACAACGGCTTCATCCAGACCTGTTTTTTCACGCATAGTCGCTAGTTTCTTTTGATAACCAGGGAAATGCAAGGGATCCTTGCTTTCAATTCCTGTAAACAATTCCTTGAAGGTTCCCATATCAATCGTCAAAGCCAAGCGTTCTTGGGCAGAAATACGAAAGGTGTAGTTACAATGTGGACAGATACGCTCACTTCCCAGATCCTTCTGATAAATGGTATGCTTACAGCCTGGACACTGGGAGAATAATTCATCTGGAACCTCTGGCTTAGCTTGAGGTTTTTCCCTAACCGAACGATTGGGATTGATTCGAATATACTTATCTTTTTTACTAAATAGAGCCATTGATTCCCCTTTTCGGTTTAAACTCTTGAAGTCATTTTATTCTTTTTCTTGATATTTAGGTAAGAAGGTTTCCATCAAGAAGGAAGTATCATAATCTCCAGCAATGACATTACGATCTGAAATGAGGTCAAGCTGGAAATCTGCATTGGTCTGCACCCCCTCTATCTCTAGTTCATAGAGGGCTCGTTGCATTTTCATCAAGGCATCAAAACGATTTTCACCGTGAACGATGATTTTAGCAATCATACTATCATAATAAGGCGGAATGGTATAACCTGGATAAACTGCTGAATCCACGCGCAAGCCTACTCCTCCACTTGGCAGATAGAGATTGGTAATCTTACCTGGACTTGGAGCAAAGTTGAAGGCTGGGTTTTCTGCATTGATCCGACACTCGATGGCATGACCACGCAGAACAATATCTTCTTGCTTAACAGACAAAGGCTGACCTGCCGCAATGCGAATTTGTTCCTTAACGATATCCACACCTGAAACAAATTCTGTTACTGGATGCTCTACCTGAACACGTGTATTCATTTCCATGAAATAGAATTTACCACTGGCTTCATCAAGAAGAAACTCAATGGTCCCTGCATTTTCATAACCAACAGACTCTGCCGCTCGAACAGCCGCAGCACCAATTTCATGGCGCAGCGTTTTTCCGATTGCAATCGAAGGACTTTCTTCCAAAACCTTTTGGTTATTCCGTTGAAGAGAACAATCCCGTTCCCCCAAGTGAATCACATGTCCATGCTCATCTCCTAGGATTTGAACCTCGATGTGACGAGCTGGATAGATAACCCGTTCTATGTACATGGCACCATTGCCATAATTGGCCTTGGCTTCACTTGAAGCAGTATCAAAGGCGGAAACGAGGTCTTCTGGTTTTTCAACCTTACGAATCCCTTTACCACCTCCACCTGCTGAAGCCTTGAGCATAACAGGGTAGCCAATTTTTTCAGCAACAATCAAAGCTTCCTCAGAGTTATGCACTTCTCCATCTGAACCTGGAATGACAGGCACGCCTGCTTTAATCATCTGAGCACGCGCATTGATTTTATCTCCCATCATATCCATGACATGACCAGATGGACCGATAAACTTGATACCAACTTCTTCACACATGGTTGCAAATTTGGAATTTTCACTGAGAAATCCGAAACCTGGGTGAATGGCTTCTGCCTCAGTCAAGACTGCAGCTGATAGAACCGCATTAATATTGAGATAAGACTCTGTAGGCTTACCAGGACCGATACAAACTGCTTCATCTGCCAAAAGCGTATGCAGGGCTTCCTTATCAGCAGTTGAATAAACCGCCACCGTTGCAATCCCCAATTCACGCGCCGCACGGATAATACGAACCGCAATTTCACCACGATTGGCAATTAAAATTTTTCGAAACATGGAGAACCTCCTTAGTTCCCTATTGCAAAGGTAAGAGTACCACTGGCCGCAAGCTTGCCATCCACTTCAGCCTTTGCTTCAACCACAGCAATGGTGCCACGACGTTTTACAAAAGTCGCTGTCATAAGCAATTGGTCGCCTGGTACAACTTGCTTCTTGAATTTAACCTTATCCATACCAGCGTAAAAGACCAGTTTCCCCTTATTTTCAGGTTTTGATAACTCCAATACACCAGCTGTTTGCGCCAAGGCTTCCATAATCAGAACACCTGGCATGACAGGGTATTGAGGGAAATGACCATTAAAGAAGGGCTCATTGATGGTCACATTTTTGATGGCAACAATGGTGTCCTCGCTCACTTCCAAGACACGGTCCACTAGGAGCATAGGATAACGGTGGGGAAGAGCTTCTTTGATTCCTTGAATATCGATCATTTGATACGTACCAATCCTTTACCAAACTCAACCATTTCTTCGTTAGAAACGAGAATTTCCGTTACCACACCATCCTTAGGAGCTGGGATTTCATTCATGACTTTCATAGCTTCGATGATCACCAATGTTTGACCTTTTTTGACACTATCACCAACTGTGACGAAGGCAGGTTTATCTGGACCCGCAGCCAAGTAAGCCACCCCAACAAGTGGGCTCTCTACAACATCTCCCTCAGCAGCTACACTTGCTTCAACTGAAGCAGGAACTTCTTCCACTACAGTCTCTACTGGAGCAGATGTTGAAGCTACTGGACTTGGTGTTGCTATAGCAGGCGCAGGAGCGACCTGAGGTGCAACTTCAGGCACAAGTCTAGCTTCATTCTTGCTAAACTGTAACTCATCCGTCCCATTTCTATAAGAAAATTCTCTCAAACTTGACTGGTCAAATTGAGCCATCAAGTCTTTAATATCGTTTAAATTCATACTTATTTATTCTCCCAACGTTTGAAAGCAAGAACTGCATTGTGGCCACCAAAACCAAAAGTATTTGAAATGGCGTATGGAATTTCTTGCTCCAAGCCTTGTCCATAAACGACATTGGCTTCGATATAATCTGATACTTCACTTGTTCCAGCTGTCATTGGTACAAAGTTATGACGCATAGCCTCGATTGTGACAATAGCTTCTACTGCCCCTGCAGCACCCAGTAAATGTCCTGTGAATGATTTGGTTGATGATACAGGTACTTCCTTACCAAGAACAGCTACGATCGCACCACTTTCTCCTTTTTCATTAGCAGGAGTTGACGTTCCGTGAGCATTGACATAGGCTACTTGCTCTGGGGAAATCTCAGCTTCTTCCAAGGCTAGTTTGATGGCTTTGATAGCTCCCTGACCTTCTGGATGTGGTGAAGTCATGTGGTAGGCATCACAGGTATGTCCATAACCAACCACTTCAGCAAGGATAGTTGCCCCACGTTTTTCAGCGTGTTCAAGGCTTTCAAGAACCAACATCCCAGAACCTTCACCCATGACAAAACCATTACGGTCCTTATCAAATGGAATGGAAGCACGAGTTGGGTCCTCTGTAGTTGAGAGAGCTGTCAGGGCTTGGAAACCAGCAATAGCAAAAGGTGTAATAGAGGCTTCTGAACCACCTACCAACATAACATCTTGGAAACCAAACTTAATTGAGCGGAAGGCATCCCCAATCGCGTCATTTGATGAAGCGCAGGCAGTATTGATGGATTTACAAACACCGTTTGCTCCAAAACGCATAGCAACATTTCCTGAAGCCATATTTGGCAAGGCTTTTGGAAGGGTCAATGGTTTCACACGTTTTGGTCCTTTGTCATTTAGGCGAAGTACTTGATCTTCAATTTCTTTGATTCCACCAATACCAGAGGCCACAATAACACCAAAACGATCTTTATCAAGAGCCTCTACATCCAAATTGGCATGATTGACAGCTTCTTGGGCTGCGTACAAGGCATACAAAGAGTAGTTATCAAAACGATTGGTATCTTTCTTAACAAAGTATTTATCAAAAGGAAAATCTTGGATTTCTGCTGCATTATGCACATCAAAGTCACTATGGTCAAATTTTGTAATTTTACCAATTCCGATTTTTCCAGTTGTCAAACTATTCCAAAATTCTTCTGGTGTATTTCCGATTGGAGATGTTACTCCATAACCTGTTACTACTACGCGATTTAGTTTCATCTTTTTTACCTCTAGCTTCTGCTACATACTTAAGCCACCATCAATGGCAACCACTTGACCAGTTAGATAATCTTGGCCTGCTAAAAATACTGTCAAATCTGCAACTTGCTCTGCCTGCCCAAATTCTTTCATAGGAATTTGTGCCAGCATAGCATCTTTTACCTTGTCTGATAGGACAGCTGTCATATCGGACTCAATCATTCCAGGTGCAATAGCATTAACCCTGATATTGCGATTGGCCACTTCACGCGCCACAGACTTGGTAAAACCAATCAAACCAGCCTTAGAAGCTGCATAGTTAGCTTGACCGATATTTCCCATCAAACCAACAACACTAGACATATTAATGATAGCACCTTCTCTGGCTTTCATCATCGGTTTCAAGACTGATTGTGTCATGTTAAAGGCACCAGTCAAGTTAACCTTGAGCACTTTTTCAAAATCCGCTTCTGTCATCTTGATCATAAGGGTATCTTGGGTAATCCCTGCATTGTTGACCAAAACATCTACTGAACCCAGCTCTGCAATAGCTTGATCAACCATACGTTTAGCGTCTACAAAATCTGACACGTCTCCTGATATAGGAAACACCTTGACACCATAGTTTGAAAACTCAGCGAGCAATTCTTCTGAAATTGCACCACGACTGTTTAAAACAATATTGGCTCCTGCCTGAGCAAACTTGTGAGCAATGGCAAGACCAATTCCACGACTCGAACCTGTAATAAAGATATTTTTATTTTTTAGTTGCATTCTTTTCTCCTGTTTCCTCTTGTATTTATGGGAGAAGGGATTACTTGTTTTCTAGCAAGGCTTCCAAGCTAGCCTGATCTTCAACATTGGCTAGTTTAGCTGTCTTATCAATTTTTTTGACAAAGCCTGACAAGACTTTCCCCGGTCCAATCTCGATAAAGTTGGTTACTCCTGCTTCTTGCATAACTGCAATACTTTCATAGAAACGAACTGGTTCCTTGACCTGACGCGTCAAGAGTTGAACTATATCTTCTTTTTGCATAACAGCAGCTTCTGTATTGCCGACTAGGGGACAAGTAAAATCTGAAAAACTTACCTGAGCTAGAGTTTCAGCTAGTTTCTGACTAGCAGACTCAAGGAGAGCGGTATGAAAAGGCCCTGAAACCTTGAGAGGAATCAAGCGCTTGGCGCCTGCTTCCTGCAAGAGTTCTACAGCTCGATCAACTGCAACCACTTCTCCACCAATCACGATTTGTGCAGGTGTATTATAGTTGGCTGGGGTAACTACTCCAAGTTCAGAAGCTTTTTGACAGACTTCTTCAATGACCTCTACTGGCGTATTGAGAACTGCGACCATCTTACCAGAGCCAGCAGGAGCCGCTTCTTCCATATAGGCGCCACGCTTAGCAACCAAGGCTACCGCATCTTCAAAATCCAAGGCACCGCTGGCTACCAAGGCAGAGTATTCTCCAAGAGACAAACCAGCAACCATGTCAGGCTGATAGCCCTTTTCTTGCAATAAACGGTAAATAGCAACTGAAGTCGCTAAAATAGCTGGTTGCGTATAGCGGGTCTGGTTAAGTTTTTCTTCTTCCCTATCAATGAGATGACGCAAATCGTAACCAAGCACCTGACTTGCTTGATCAATCGTTTCTTTGACAATAGGGTAGTGATCATAGAGATCCCGTCCCATACCTAGATACTGGGCACCTTGACCAGCAAATAAAAAGGCTGTTTTAGTCATTTCTTACAACTCCTGCCCAACGAGAGGCTTCTTCTTGAATTTTCTTAGCTGCTCCGTAATACAAATCTTTTAGGATTTCTTCAACAGTTTCTTCTTTGGAAACAAGTCCTGCAATTTGACCTGCCATAACAGATCCACCATCCACATCTCCGTGAACAACAGCTTTGGCTAGAGCACCTGCTCCCATTTGTTCAAAAATTTCCAAATCTGGATTTTCTTGTTTAAAGGCATCTTTTTCAGCTTGTTCAAAATCACGAGTCAACTGATTTTTAATCGCACGAACAGCATGTCCAAAGTGTTGAGCTGAAATCGTAGTATCAATATCTCTAGCTTTTAAAATTTTCGCCTTATAATTTGGATGGGCATTAGACTCTTTTGCAACGACAAAGCGAGTTCCAACCTGAACAGCTTCTGCACCTAGCATAAAGCCAGCCGCAGCACCTTCACCATCCGCAATCCCTCCTGCAGCAATAACAGGAATAGATACAGCAGCAGCAACCTGGCGCACCAAGGTCATGGTTGTTAATTTCCCAATGTGTCCTCCAGCTTCCATTCCTTCTGCAATAACGGCATCCGCACCGATTTTTTCCATGCGTTTAGCTAGGGCAACACTTGGTACAACAGGAATAACCGTAATACCAGCTTCATGGAAACGTTCCATGTATTTGCTTGGATTTCCTGCACCTGTTGTCACTACCTTAACACCTTCCTCGATAACGAGGTCTACAATATCTTCCACAAAGGGAGACAAGAGCATGATGTTGACACCAAAGGGTTTATCAGTCAATGATTTGATTTTATCAATATTTGCCTTGACAACTTCTTTCGGGGCATTCCCCCCACCGATAATCCCTAGTCCTCCAGCCTTGGAAACAGCTCCTGCCAAATCACCATCAGCAACCCAGGCCATTCCTCCTTGAAAAATAGGATAATCAATGTTCAATAATTCTGTAATACGTGTTTTCATAGTGCCTCCATCGTTTCTTGCTTACGTAATAGTTCGATACCGTCATAATTTGACAATCAAACTATTGCCTAAACAAGAGGGAGTGGGTTTCCCTACTCCTTCTATTTATATTCTGTTTATTTTGTTTGCTCTTCAACATAGGCAACCAAGTCACCAACTGTTTTCAAGTCATCTTCTGCTTCGATTTGGATATCAAAAGCATCTTCGATTTCTGAGATTACTTGGAACAAGTCCAATGAATCTGCGTCCAAATCATCAAAAGTTGATTCAAGTGTTACTTCTGATGCGTCTTTTCCAAGTTCTTCAACGATAATTTCTTGTACTTTTTCAAATACTGCCATGATAGGACTCCTTTAAAATAAATAGTTTTTTATAACAATGTGTTCACCACATGATTACCTAAATTGTAAGAATGAGCGTGCCCCAGGTCAAGCCTCCACCGAAGCCTGATAAAAGAACAGTCTGGCTACCATCTAAACGGATAAGGCCTTGTTCTACACACTCTGAAAGTAAAATCGGGATACTGGCTGCACTGGTATTGCCATATTCCATCATATTGGCTGGAAGTTTATCTCGGTCGACACCAATTTTTTTAGCCATCTTATCCAAAATACGGTCATTAGCCTGATGAAGTAGCAGATAATCCAAGTCTGTCGCCTCTACAGGAGATTCTTCAATAGTCTGCTTGATAGATTTAGCTACATCTCGAATGGCAAAATCAAAAACTGCGCGCCCATCCATCTTCAAAAATGAATCTGCACTTTCTTGATCTGAAAATGGAGAATGTAACCCTGAATGTCCATAGGTCAGACACTCGCTGCGACTTCCATCGCTATTGAGACTCTCTGCCAAGAAATGCTCTTGCTCGCTAGCTTCTAACAAGACACCACCAGCACCATCTCCAAACAAAACAGCTGTTGATCGGTCTGACCAATCGACTGCTTTAGAGAGGGTTTCACTACCAATCACCAAGCCTTTTTGAAAGCGACCAGAAGCGATAAACTTTTCAGCAGTTGAAAGAGCAAATACAAATCCACTGCAAGCAGCTGTTAGGTCAAAAGCAAAGGCCTTATTAGCACCAATATTAGCTTGAACACGAGCAGCTGTAGAGGGCATCATCGAATCAGGAGTAATGGTAGCTAGGATGATAAAATCTAACTCCTCTCCTGTGATTCCAGCTTTTGCCATTAGTTTCTTGGCAACTTCTGTAGCCAAATCACTAGTAGATTCTGTTCTTGAAATATGCCTTTGTCGTATTCCCGTCCGACTTGAAATCCACTCATCATTGGTATCCATAATCTGAGCCAAATCATGATTTGTAACCACTTGCTCTGGCACATAATGAGCAACCTGGCTTATTTTTGCAAAAGCCATTATCTCAAATCCTCCAAAAATTGATAAAGATTAGTCAAACCTTTGCTCATAACCTCCATTTCTTGCTTACTCATACCATCAATGATTTTTTCAACCATGGCCTTGTGGAAGCGTTTATGTAGCCTATGAACCAAGCGACCTTTCTTTGTCAAATGCAGATGCACTACACGTCGATCATGTTCTGAACGAATGCGTTCAATATAACCCTTGCGTTCGAGGTTATTCAAACTAGTCGTAACTGTCCCAAGAGTCACCATCAACTCTTTTGACACTTGACTTGGTGTCACATCTGGAACTTTTCCAATCACATCAATCGTATGCATTTCTTTGATGGAGATATCCTTGAAACGACTACCCCTCAAGCTAACTTCCTCAATAACGAGGACATTGTTAAATATAGACGTTAAATATTCATTAATTCGTTGGTAGTCCAATCTTTCCTTCCCTCCTTTTCAAAAAAACTTTTAGAATCAAAACATTTGACAAAAGAATTATATCAAAGTTCAAAGAATGGTGCAAGTATTTTTTTATTTTCCTGTAAATTTAGGTCGTCTTTTTTCCGAATGAGCCCGAACTCCTTCTTTGAAATCCTCTGTTTTCGCTAGTGATTCCTGTAGGTTCAGTTCTAAAGTAGCGTAACTCTGCCAGTCTTTAAATTGACTCTCCCACACCAACTTCTTAATGGCAGCATAGGAATTACTTGAGCCACGTCTTAATTTTTTAAGAAGCTGTTCTCTCGTCTTTTCAAGTTTATCAGCTTCAGAAACGCGGTAAACTAGTCCCCATTCTAAAGCTTTTTCTGCATTCAAAGCCTCACCTGTCATAGCTAATTGAGCAGCACGCGTCACACCAATACTTCGACTCAGGAGATGAATTCCTCCTGCATCCGGAGCCAAGCCAACTCCAACAAAAGCTTGGATAAATTTAGCCTTATCCGTTGCCAGACAGAAATCTGCAGCAACAGCCATATTCGCTGCGGCACCTGCAACAGCCCCATCAACCTCCATCAAGACAGGTTTAGCAATTTGCTTGATTTTATAAGAAATAGTATTGACTAATTCTGCGATTTTTGTCAATGATGGAATATCATCCTCATCCACCGCCCGCTTCATCTCTACTAAATCTCCCCCAACTGAAAAGACTTTGCCATTCGCGTTGATTAAGACAAAATGCACAGCCGGATCCTCTTCTGCCAAAGTCAGAGCTTCTAAAATCTCCTCACACATAGGAATATGAAAACCATTCGCGACCTCAGGACGATTCAAGGTAAGGATTGCCAAATCCTCTTCAAGCTGATAAATAATGTGTTCCATCTGGACTCCTTTTTGTTTTATAAGCAGTTTAAATTATTTTCTTATCAAAGTATATCTTTTTTAGGAGTTGAAAGCAAGAAAAAATCAACTGAAAGTGTCTCAGCCGATTAGAAAGGCTCGCTTTATACTAGAAATCATCTTATTTTCTTCATTGAAAAAAGCCTTTCTTTCTGCTATAATCGTATAAAATACTTACTATAGGAGTTCTTATGAAAGTTGTTAAATTTGGAGGTAGCTCTCTTGCCTCTGCTAGTCAATTAGAAAAAGTTTTAAACATCGTCAAAAGCGATTCAGAGCGTCGTTTTGTAGTCGTTTCTGCGCCTGGTAAACGCAATGCTGAAGATACTAAGGTTACGGATGCCTTAATTAAATACTACCGCGACTATGTTGCTGGTAACGATATTAGTAAGAGTCAAAACTGGATTATCGACCGCTATGCTGCTATGGTTAGTGAACTAGGTCTTAAACCAGCTGTTTTAGAAAAAATCTCTAAAAGCATTCGTGCCTTGGCCACTCTTCCTATCGAAGAGAATGAATTTCTCTACGATACTTTCCTAGCAGCTGGTGAAAATAACAATGCTAAATTGATTGCTGCCTACTTTAATCAAAACGGGATCGATGCACGCTATGTGCACCCTAGAGAAGCTGGTATTGTGGTCACAAGTGAACCTGGTCACGCTCGCATCATTCCATCAAGTTATGACAAGATTGAAGAATTGACAAATACAAATGAAGTTCTTGTCATTCCTGGTTTCTTTGGAGTTACCAAGGAAAATCAGATCTGTACCTTCTCACGTGGAGGATCAGACATTACAGGTTCTATCATTGCTGCCGGTGTTAAGGCCGATCTCTATGAAAACTTTACGGATGTTGATGGTATCTTTGCGGCTCACCCAGGAATCATTCACCAACCACACTCTATCCCAGAGTTGACCTACCGTGAAATGCGTGAGTTAGCCTATGCAGGATTCTCAGTTCTTCATGACGAAGCGCTTCTTCCTGCCTACCGAGGAAAAATTCCTCTAGTTATCAAGAATACCAACAATCCTGACCATCCAGGTACTCGTATCGTTCTAAAACACAGTAGTGATGAATTCCCAGTAGTAGGAATTGCTGGTGACTCTGGTTTTGTCAGCATCAATATGTCGAAATACCTCATGAACCGTGAGGTTGGATTTGGACGCAAGGTTCTTCAAATCCTTGAAGATCTTAACATCGGTTGGGAACATATGCCAACAGGTATCGACGATCTTTCAATCATCCTCCGTTCTCGCGAATTAACTCCTATCAAGGAAGAAGAAATCCTTCGTCAGTTGGTTCAAAAGGCTGAAGTAGACCATGCAGAAATCGAGCACGACCTTTCAATCATTATGATTGTTGGAGAAAAGATGAAGAGCCATATCGGAGTAACTGCTACTGCGACACGTGCTCTATCTGAAAATAAGATCAACATCCAGATGATGTCTCAAGGTTCTAGTGAAGTATCTATCATGTTTGTTGTCCATAAGGACCAAGAGAAAGCAGCTATTAAAGCCCTCTACAATGCCTTTTTCGGTGAAAGTAAGGAAGACTAAGCATGGCTCAATCACTTAACAAAACAGTGCTCCTCAATACGACAGGCACCTCCTACCTCTCTATAGCTGGAAAAGTTGGGAAATTCCTTGTCGGAGATCAGGCTTTGGAATTTTATCCCGATGTCAATGTTGAACAATTTATCCAGATTCCTTGGAGCCATATCAACCAAATTGGAGCTAATGTTACTGGTCGCAAAATCAGTCGCCACTTCGAAGTCTTTACAGATAGAGGAAAATTCCTCTTTGCTTCAAAAGACTCAGGTGCCATTCTCAAAATTGCTCGTGAAAAACTGGGCAATGACAAGGTCGTCAAGCTTCCGACCCTGATTCAAACCATTGGTCAAAAATTTAAAAATCTATTTGCAAAAAAGTAGAAACTTTAGTATAATCATAGCAACGGATAAGTAGGTTATCTTCTTCTTTCAGAAAGTCTGCGGGTGCTGCGAGCAGATAGGAGGGATAGGTGAAATTCTACCGTTAGTAACAATTGCATACACAATCAAGTGCACACCTGTGAAGTTGGATGGAACCGTGGCCCTGCCACTCCAACGCTTTGTCAGGTGTGCTTTTTTCATAAAGGAGTTCTTATGTTAGATATCAAACGTATTCGTACAGACTTTGATGCTGTCGCAGAAAAATTAGCTACACGTGGTGTAGATGCTGCTATCTTGAATGAGATGAAAGAAATCGATGCTAAACGTCGTGACATCTTGGTCAAGGTTGAAACTTTAAAAGCAGAACGTAACACAGTTTCTGCTGAGATTGCCCAAGCTAAGCGCAACAAGGAAAATGCAGATGACAAGATTGCTGCCATGCAAACTCTATCTGCTGAGGTTAAAGCCTTGGATGCTGAATTGGCAGACATCGATGCTAAATTGACAGAATTTACCACTACTCTTCCAAATATTCCAGCTAATAGCGTTCCTGTTGGGGTTGACGAAGATGACAATGTGGAAGTTCGCCGTTGGGGTACTCCACGCGAGTTTGATTTCGAACCTAAAGCTCACTGGGATCTTGGCGAAGACCTTGATATCCTTGACTGGGAACGTGGTGGTAAGGTAACAGGAGCTCGCTTCCTCTTCTATAAAGGTCTCGGCGCTCGTTTGGAACGTGCCATCTACAACTTTATGTTGGATGAACATGGAAAAGAAGGCTATACAGAAGTCATCACACCTTACATGGTTAACCACGATTCTATGTTTGGTACTGGTCAATATCCAAAATTCAAGGAAGATACTTTTGAACTCAGCGATAGCAATTATGTCCTTATCCCTACAGCAGAAGTCCCTCTGACAAACTACTACCGTGATGAAATCCTTGATGGTAAAGACCTGCCAATCTACTTCACTGCTATGAGTCCTTCATTCCGTTCTGAGGCTGGTTCAGCTGGTCGTGATACTCGTGGCTTGATTCGTTTGCACCAATTCCACAAGGTTGAAATGGTTAAATTTGCCAAGCCAGAAAAATCTTACGAAGAATTGGAAAAAATGACAGCCAACGCTGAAAACATTCTTCAAAAACTCAACCTTCCATACCGTGTCGTTGCTCTCTCTACTGGAGATATGGGCTTCTCAGCTGCTAAAACTTACGACTTAGAAGTTTGGATTCCAGCACAAAATACCTACCGTGAAATCTCAAGTTGTTCAAATACAGAAGATTTCCAAGCCCGTCGTGCCCAAATCCGTTACCGTGATGAAGCAGACGGCAAGGTGAAACTCCTCCATACCTTGAACGGTTCTGGACTTGCAGTTGGACGTACAGTGGCTGCTATTCTTGAAAACTACCAAAATGAAGATGGTTCTGTGACCATCCCAGAAGCACTTCGTCCATACATGGGCGGAGCTGAGGTTATCAAACCATAAAAAATAAGGTTTAGCTATTTCTAGCTAGACCTTTTTTCGTAACCAATTCAGATATGCGCCTAATACAAAGAATAAAATAATTAAACAAATAGCAGTTTCAGCCAGTACCAGATAATTCAGAAATGGAAGTTTCAAGATTCCCTGAGCCATCTTGAGCGAGGTAGCTGTGATAATGGTTGGGAAGGTGAGGGCTGAGAAGGCTGGTTGAAAGCCTTGTTTTAAAATATTGGGCAGACGAGTTAAAACAAAGAAAAAGAAGGATTGGGAAGCCAAGATCATGATGATTAAAACCCAATTCGGTAGGCTGGCTCCTCCAACTCGAACCAGAGAAGCCAAGAGTAGAGAGAAAGGAGCACAGTAGATCCCTTCTTGTCCAAGCATGGCTACGGGGAGTGGTTGTTTCTTTAAATCACTATAAATAAGCGGATAGAGATAGAAGGTTAGGAGAAAACCAAAACTCAAGGTCGCATAGGCAATTTCTATAATGCCTACGAGAGGATAGGTTAAGGCAGCCACTGCTATCCCCACATAAAGTACCGTCCAGCTTGGAGTAGCATTGACTCTCTTGCCTGGATAAGCAAACTTGATGGTGAAACCAGCAATCAAGGCCAAATCCAAGAGAAATGAAAACCACCAGAGCCCTTGAGCAACCAAAGGGAAATGAGGAAAGACTCTAAAGACATAAGTCGATAAAATCATCCCAGCCATGGGAAAGGTGGCCATTCCTGACAAAAGAGGAGGCTTGGTCAATTCTTGATTGGTTTCTTTCCAATTAAAGAGATGAAGAATCAGAAAGAATATCCACAAAATCAAACCTGTCAGACTAAAAAGATGGGACAGAACCGGCAACGTATCTAAAATAAGATTTCCAGCTCCCGCCAAACCTAGCAAACAACCAGAAAATACCAAGGGGAGTTTTTTCATCCTAACCTCCAATAATCATGTTAGTTTCAGTATAGCATAAAAGCGCTTAAATGAGGGAATAAAAAACGAAGTTGAAAATTCAAGCTTCGTTTTTATTCCACTATTTTTTAACTCGTTGCTAAGATATGACGCAACTGAACAGCACTTGGAGAAACAATTGGAAGAAAGGCCCCTTCATTCCAACGACGAATAAATCCAGATGTTGATTTGCTAAAGTAGCCTCTACCTCCACCTGCTTGTAACTCTAATAGAAGACTCTGAGCAACAACATCCACAATGTCTACTCTTAACTGAAAGAGTTCACGCGGATTGGTAACAAAATAAGACCTGTCAGACAAACCTCGATAAAGCTCTCGACGAATAGCATCTAACTGTTCTACCTGATGTTTCCATTCATCTGTTAACACACTGCGTTTCCCCAATTCTTTTTCTACTTCTGATAGAGAACGTTCAGCTAAACCAAAAGCTAGACCAAATTGGTAGCCTAAAAAAGCTGGACGATTTTGTGCCAAAAATTGGTGAGCATCTTTTGATAAAATCCATTCCTCTTTCAAAAGGACCTTATTAAAAGTCAGAGCAGCCGTGTTTCCTCCTTGAAGAGAAACAAATTCTAAGTCTTCAGAACGACTAAAATTCTCTACATCTGATGGTACAGCCACCACATAACTTGTACTTGGATCATCTGTAAAACCTGCCACAAAAATAGTTAAAAATCGATTTCTTCGAGCATTAGTTACCCATGGCAGTCTTCCTTTTAGATACAATTGTCCATTTTCTTCAAGAACGCGAACATTCAGTTCCTCTAGGTCAGATAGATATTTGACAGCATTGGACAAGGCAGTAGCACCTGCATATTCTCCAGACAAGAGTTTTTCCAGATAGGTTTCCTTAAAATAGGAGTTATCTGTATGGAGAATATTATCAATTAAAGTGCGTTGTCCCCATGAAATAAAAGAGGCTGTTAAGGAATGTTGTGCAAGCTCTGCAAGGATATCAATGACATCTTGATCACTTCCTCCTGAACCTCCGAGAGATTCCGGAACACCTACACGAAAGGCTCCCTCTGCTGCAATTTTCTCAATCAGCTGCTCTCCAGCTTGACAAGACTGTTTGTCGATTTCATCAGCATGCTGATCCAACCAGCTCAAAAATTCTTCTGAAACAAATCCCATAGTCTTTCCTCCTTTTATGCATAAGGTTGCAATTCTGGGTTAATTGGGGTATTAGCTAGGTTGTTGGCATAGTTACAGAGACTTGCTAGGCTGACACCAAGAACCACATCCAAGGCATTTTGTTGGGTGTAGCCAGCTTCTAAAAACTCAGACAAGGCTTCATCGCCAACACGTCCCTTGGTATTGATAACCGCCAAGGTAAACTTAGCTAGGGTGTCCAATTTAGGATCTGTTTCAATTGGAGTCCGATTGCGGAGGGCTTGAAGAAGGTCATCATTCATCTGGATTTGTTTGATTGAAAAAGCTGTGTGACCTGCGACGCAGAAGGCACAACCATTGGTTACAGCTGCCGTGATTTGCACCACTTCACGCTCAACGGGTGTCAGGCTGTTGCGACGGTTGATAGCTCCGACAGTACGGTAAGCCTCTAAAGCAGTCGGTGCATTAGCCAAGAGACCGATTAGGTTGGGAATATAGCCATTGTTATCTTTTTCTACTGTTTCTAGAACTTCTTTCACTTCTGCTGGTGCTGATTCTACTGTATGGATGGTAAATGTTGTCATCATAAAACCTCTTTTCATTTTGTTGAAACCTAGTCTATCACAGATTCTATACCTTGCATAATATATATTTTAAATTGCACTGATAGAAATTTTTTATGAAAGCAAAAAATCACACGCGAGGTGTGATTTCATTATTTATCAAAATACTTTTTAGTCTCAGCAATGACGACTTGCGACAAGACCAAGAGGGCAATCAAATTTGGCAGAGCCATCAAGGCGTTAACAATATCTGCGATAATCCAAACCATATCCAACTCGATAAATCCTCCCAACAAGACCATGAGCACAAAGACCACACGGTAAAGCCAGATAAAGCGAACCCCAAAGAGGAACTCGAAACAACGTTCCCCGTAATAGTTCCAACCTAGAATCGTTGTAAAGGCAAAGAGAACAAGGAAGATTGTTAAGAGGGCAGGTCCAAAGTGTGAAAAGACTGTTGAGAAGGCTGACTGAGTCAAGGCAACTCCATTCAAATCACCACTCCAAACACCAGTTACCAAGATGGTCAAACCAGTCAAGGTACAGATAATGAGGGTATCAATAAAGGTTCCTGTCATGGAAATCAACCCTTGCTCTACTGGTTCATTTGTCTTAGCCGCAGCTGCTGCAATGGGAGCAGAACCCAGACCAGATTCGTTTGAGAACACACCACGCGCCACACCATTTTGGATAGCCATTCGAATGCTAGCACCGGCAAATCCACCCACCGCAGCAACTGGACTAAAAGCCGATGTCAAGATTAAAGCGATTGTGGCAGGAATTTTTCCAATATTAAAGAAAATAACTGTAAGAGTTCCCAAAATATAAATGATAGCCATAAAAGGAACAACAGTAGTTGAAACCTTAGAAATGGACTTAAGGCCACCAAAGACTGCAATTGCTACAAATACTGACAACACAAGAGCTGTGATAGCTGGCGAAATAGCAGTCGTATTTTGGATAGATTCTGTAATTGAGTTGACTTGGGTGAAAGTCCCAATTCCCAGCAAAGCTACTAGCACACCTGCCAGGGCAAAGAAGATAGCAAGGGGACGCCACTTTTCTCCCATCCCTAGAAGGATATAGTGCATGGGACCTCCCGCTACTGCACCATGGTCGTCCTTGGTGCGGTATTTGATTGCCAAGAGTCCTTCCGCATACTTAGTTGCCATTCCAAAGAAAGCCGCCATCCACATCCAAAAGAGAGCTCCTGGTCCACCAACCTTGATAGCTGTCGCCACCCCGATAATATTTCCCGTACCAACTGTCGCTGCTAGGGCTGTACATAGTGCCGCAAAGCTGGACACATCTCCATGCCCCTTATCCTTGGTAAAAATGAGTTGAAAGGCCTTAGGCAAACGCAAAACCTGCAAGAGGCCTAGACGGGCAGTTAGGTAAATCCCTGTCCCGACCAAAAGAATCAAGAGGGGTGGGCCCCAAACAAAAGCATCGATTGATTTAAGCAATTCTAACATTTCCTTCTCCTATCTTTTCAACCCCAAAAGAAAGAGCACATGCAAGATACATGTACTCTGGAATGCTTAGATAAATGCTAAAAAGCGGTCTATCCTAGCTCTGTCCTTTTACCTGAGAGTTTGAGCAGTTGCCTGCCTTGCCCCTTCGGTGCCTTTACGGTCTCTCCAGAGTTCCGTCCATTTACAGTCATGAAAAATCAAACGATTCCCCACTTCTATTAAACTTCATTCGGTGTTGGTATTTAATTGATTCTTATTTTACAAAAAATGTTGTCTTTTGTCAATGTGTTTATTAGTAAAAATTAGTTCAACAGTTTTTACTTTATAAGGTACAGAATACTTCTATCCTTTAAATGTCACAATAGTCGCACCACTGCCTCCAGCATTTTGTGGGGCATAACCGAAACTCTTGACATGTTTGTTTTTTTGCAGGTAGTTGGTGACACCTTCACGTATGACACCTGTTCCGATACCATGGATGATATCAACTTGAGCCATATTGTTAAGCAAGGCTTGGTCGATAAAGGCATCTAGCTCATTCATGGCCTCTTCATAACGTTTGCCTCGAAGGTCCAGTCTGGCTTGTGGGCCACGACCAGAAGTTCGTTTCACGACATTGACTTGTTTCTTCTTGACTTGCTTTTCTTGCTGGGCTTGAACAAGGTCAAATTCTTTCTCTTCCAAGGTCATCTTAATCAAGCCAACTTGGGCTTCCCAGCGACCGTCTTTGAGTTTACTGGTCAAGGTACCACGCTGGCCATAACTGAGAACCACGATATCATCTCCCACTTTTGGAGCTCGTTTTTTCTTGGCCTTTTGAAGGACCTTGTTTTTGGACAAATCCACTTTTTCAGGAGCCAATTTTTTCAGCTTGGCCTTGGCTTCAATGATCTCGTGGGGTTTGAGTTGAGATTTACTGTGGAGATTTTTAAGAATCTGGTCACTCTCACTTAGGGCCATGTCCACAATCTCAGCAGCCTGTTCACGCGCCTTATTAAGCTCGGTTTCCTTTTCACGATTGAGTTCGTTGTAAAGTTTTTTGAGAGCACGGTTCATCTTGAGATTTTCTTGCTCCACCTCACGGATATTGTCCAAGCGTTTACGGCTTTCCAGCGTCTGCTCTTCCAGCTGCTCAATAATACGATTGACATCATTGTCCTGATCAACCTGCTGACTGGCATCCCCTACGATAACTTCAGATAGACCTAAACGTTTAGCAATTTCAAAAGCATTGCTTCGGCCAGGCACACCCTGCATAAAGCGATAGGTCGGGCGAAGAGTCGCAGTATCAAACTCCATGCTGGCATTTTGAACAAAGGCTGTCTCAATACCATAGGCCTTTAGTTCCGGATAGTGAGTAGTAGCCATTGTCTTGACTTGACGCAGGCGAAGGTCTTCCAGAATAGCCATGGCAAGGGCTGCTCCTTCTTGAGGGTCTGTACCAGCCCCCAACTCATCCAAGAGTAAGAGCGAATGTTGATTGACCTTGCCAAGAATGTCCACAATATTGGTCATGTGGCTAGAGAAGGTAGACAAGCTCTGCTCAATAGACTGCTCATCTCCAATGTCAGCAAAAATTTCTTCAAAAACACCAACACAACTTCCCTTATCTGCTAAAATCGGCAAACCAGACTGAGCCATAACCTGCGTCAAGCCGAGGGTCTTGAGCATGATGGTCTTCCCACCTGTATTGGGACCTGTAATAACAATCGCTGTTAAATCTTGACCAAAATGGACATCATTTGCAACGGCATTTTTGACCAATGGATGGCAGACATGGAGCAGTTGAATCTCCTGATTTTCTGATAGCTTAGGAACAACTGCTTGCCTTTCTTGGATAAAGCGGACCTTGGCACGAATCAAGTCCAGATGGCCGATAATCCAAGCATCATTGGCAATTTCAGCCGCATGAGGGCGGACACGTTCAGAAATTTCTTGGAGAATGCGAAGCATTTCATAGCGCTCATCTGCTCGCAAACTGGCAATTTCTTCGCTCAGTTTGACCACCTCACGGGGTTCGATATAGACGGTATTTCCACTAGCAGAAATATCATGAACGACACCAGCAATCTTATTGCGGTAGGTGTTTTTGACTGGTAAAACCTGACGGCCATTTCTGCTGGCAACGATTCCTTCCGTCAACATCTGCGCTTTTTGCTTGAGCAGGTCCTGTAAAACATCGCGTACCTGACTCTCGCTATCATGGATTTTTCTGCGTATTCGTGCCAATTCTTCACTGGCAAAATTTTCAATGAAACCTGCATCATTAAAGGCTTGGAGATTTCCTTGTAATTGCGGAAAATCATGTAATTTCTCAAACCAAAGGGCTAATTCTTCCAAGCTGACATTTTCCAGATTAGCATAAAAACTTTGCAGTTCTCGGCTAGAAAGAAGCACGCGCTTCAAGAGTAGGAACTCCTCAATATTGAGGTCTGCTCCCATCTCCAACCGCTTGCAGACTCCTGCAATTTCCTTAGTTGCAAGAATGGTAAAATGCGGTTGCTCGACAAAGAGATCCTGCATTTCCTTCATCTCAGCAAAAGCCTGTTTGATTTTATCTGCTTTGGCAGTCGGAGCCAGCTGTCTCAATTGCTCCAATCCCTGCTCGGTCAACAAATGAGGCTCAAACAAGGCCTTAACCTTATTGAACTCTAATGTTTCTAATATTTTCTTATTCATCTTTATTTCCTTGTCTTTGAATGTCTAGGTGTATTAGCTTTTTACATTCTGATAGATTCTAGTCAATCTGTAAACAAAGGGCTAGGAAAAATCCTGCCCTTTTTATCCGATTAAATTTGTCACCCAGATTTGTTTGAGCCAACTGGTTGTTACTGGTATACTCTGGATGATGTGTTTTGCGACGATACTCTTTTCAAGAGGATTTTGTATAGCTGCCATGGGAATGGTTGCTAGTATGGTCAAGGCCATTTGCAAGACAAATAAGGTCACCAACATGGACAAGATCCCTGCTGAAACTTGGAACAACTTGCCACCCAGTTTTTTACTAGGAATCAAGTGCAAGAGGAGACCAAGCAAACGACCAATGCTATAGACAATCCCAAATACAAGCAAGTAGCCAATACCTGCATAAAAGACCTTATCCAACTGAAAGAGTTGATCCGATGGGAAAAAGAAAGTTCCCTGACCTTCCTGCGGATTTGCATAAGGGACCAACAAATGAAATTGCTCTCCAAGTCCCTTATAAAACTGGCCAGCCACAAAAGCCGATGCCATGGCTGAAATAAGGTAATAAACCTGTAAGAGCAGGCCTCTCCGATAGCCGATATAAAATCCCCAAGCCAAGACCAATAGAAGAAGGAGTGAAATCATAAGGAATCCTCAATCTTGCTCTGTTCTTGCTTGCAAGTTACAAGCTTGTGACGGAGTTCTTCTAATTCTTGCTCCTTATCATCAAATTCAATCTCACGGCTGAGCTGAGTTGATAAACAGTTGACCGCCAACAAAAGAGCGATTGTTTCATCATCTGCGCTAGGCATTTGTTCTTTAATTGCTTGGTATTTTTCTGTCGCAACCTTGGCGATTTCCTCCATAAAAAGGTTATCATGCTCGCTTGTCAAGGTTAATGATTTTTTCCCGAATGTAAATTTGAATCGATTTAGATTTGCCATAAAATTCACCTCACGATATTATACCAAAATTCGCTAATTTTGTCAGTTTTTACAAATTTGCCTGCTTTTGTGGTACAATAGAAACTATGGCAAGTATAACACTCACACCAAGCGAAAAGGAGATTCAGGCTTTTCTTGAACACTATCAAAGCAGTCTGGCTCCCAGCAAGAATCCCTATATTCGCTACTTTTTGCGACTACCTCAAGCAACGGTTTCTATCTATACTTCTGGAAAGGTCTTGCTTCAGGGTGAAGGAGCTGAAAAATATGCTAGTTTCTTTGGCTATGAGGTTGTAGAGGAAAACACGGGACAAAATTTCTCTTTGATTGGGACAGATGAGGTGGGAAATGGTTCCTACTTTGGTGGGCTTGCAGTTGTGGCTTCCTTTGTCACACCTGACCAGCATGCCTTCTTGCGAAAACTCGGTGTGGGAGATTCTAAAACTCTGACCGACCAAAAAATCCGTCAGATTGCCCCTATCCTCAAAGAAAAAATTCAGCACCAGGCACTGCTTCTCTCACCAAGCAAGTACAACGAGGTCATCGGAGACCGCTACAACGCTGTTTCTGTTAAGGTAGCCCTCCATAACCAGGCTATCTATCTCCTTCTTCAAAAAGGCATTCAGCCTGAGAAAATTGTGATTGATGCCTTTACCAGTGCTAAAAATTATGACAAGTACTTGGCACAAGAGGCCAATCGTTTCAGCAATCCTATCAGCTTAGAAGAAAAGGCTGAAGGAAAATACTTGGCTGTCGCAGTTTCTTCCATCATTGCGCGTGATCTCTTTCTGGAAAATCTTGAAAATCTGGGACGAGAGCTGGGATATCAACTTCCAAGTGGAGCCGGAACGGCTTCTGACAAGGTTGCTAGCCAGATTTTGCAGGCCTATGGTATGCAGGGACTCAACTTCTGCGCCAAATTGCACTTTAAAAATACTGAAAAAGCGAAAAAACGCTTAGAAAGGTAAGTTATGAATTCATTTAAAAATTTCCTAAAAGAGTGGGGATTATTCCTCCTGATTCTGTCATTACTAGCTTTGAGCCGTATCTTTTTTTGGAGTAATGTCCGCGTAGAAGGCCACTCCATGGATCCTACCCTAGCAGATGGCGAAATTCTCTTTGTCGTTAAGCACCTCCCTATTGACCGTTTTGATATCGTGGTGGCCCATGAGGAAGATGGCAATAAGGACATCGTCAAGCGTGTCATCGGAATGCCTGGCGACACCATCCGTTACGAAAACGATAAACTTTACATCAATGATAAAGAGACGGATGAGCCTTACCTAGCTGACTACATCAAACGTTTCAAGGATGACAAACTCCAAAGCACATACTCAGGCAAGGGCTTTGAAGGAAATAAAGGAACTTTCTTTAGAAGTATCGCTCAAAAGGCTCAAGCCTTCACAGTTGATGTCAACTACAACACCAACTTTAGCTTTACTGTCCCAGAAGGAGAATACCTTCTCCTCGGAGACGACCGCTTAGTTTCAAGCGACAGCCGCCACGTAGGTACTTTTAAAGCAAAAGATATCACAGGGGAAGCTAAATTCCGCTTCTGGCCAATCACCCGTATCGGAACATTTTAAGAGACCTAAGAGGCCGAGAATCGACAATCTCAGCCTCTTCTTCTATCGTGAGAAGGAATTGTTTATTGACTATAATAAAAACAACTCAACTCTCACCTATTCATGTAAAGGAATTTTATGGAAGTTTATTTTTCAGGAACCATTGAACGGATTATTTTTGAAAATCCCAGCAATTTTTATCGTATCCTCCTCCTAGAAATCGACGATACGGACGCAGAGGATTTTGATGATTTTGAAATCATTGTCACGGGCACCATGGCTGATGTGATTGAGGGAGAAGACTATACTTTTTGGGGACAAATTGTCCAGCACTCCAAGTATGGGGAGCAACTGCAAATCAGTAGGTATGAACGCGCAAAACCAACTAGCAAGGGCTTGGTTAAGTACTTTTCAAGTAGCCATTTCAAGGGAATTGGTCTCAAGACAGCTCAGAAAATCGTGGATACCCATGGCGACAATACCATTGACGAAATTCTGCAACACCCAGAAAAGCTAGAAGGCATTGCAGGACTATCTGCCAAAAATCGCGAGGCTTTCGTCTCCACTCTCCGTCTCAACTACGGAACGGAGATGGTTTTGGCCAAACTAGCCAACTACGGTATTCCCAATAAACTAGCCTTTCAAATTCAAGACTTTTACAAGGAAGAAACCCTTAATGTGGTTGAAAATTATCCCTACCAATTGGTTGAGGATATCAAGGGCTTGGGCTTTACCATTGCTGACCAATTAGCGGAAGAACTAGGTATCGAAAGTCAGGCTCCTGAACGCTTTCGTGCCGGTCTAGTTCACAGTCTTTTTCAGGCCTGTATGGAAACAGGGGACACCTATATTGAAGCACGGGATCTGCTAGAACAAACCCTTACTCTCCTTGAATCTTCTCGCCCCGTGGAACTGGATCCCAGCCAAGTGGCCCAAGAGCTCTCCTACCTGATTGAAGAAGACAAGGTTCAGCAGGTTGATACCAAGATTTTTGACAACAGCCTCTTTTTCGCTGAGGAAGGCATCCGCAGTCACTTGGTTCGTATCCTTGAAAAAGGAAAACAGAAGAGTCATGATTTAGAAACCATTCAAAAACATATCGCTACTGTCGAAAAAGATCTGGAGATTGAGTATGATAGCATTCAAAAACAAGCTATCTGTGATGCTATCCAGAACAAGGTCTTTATTCTGACAGGTGGACCTGGTACTGGTAAGACAACGGTTATCAATGGGATTATCGCTGTTTACGCCCTTTTAGAAGGACTTGACCTCAGGAAAAAAAGCAACCTACCTATTCTTCTTGCTGCTCCAACTGGACGAGCAGCTCGCCGCATGAATGAATTGACAGGTTTGCCTAGCGCGACCATACACCGACATTTAGGAATGACAGGTGACGATGATACCAGTCATCTGGAAGATTATCTGGATGCTGACTTTATCATCGTGGATGAATTTTCTATGGTGGATACTTGGCTGGCCAATCAACTCTTCTCCAACATCTCTTCTAACAGTAAAATCCTCATCGTGGGCGACAGCGACCAGTTGCCTTCTGTCAGTCCTGGACAAGTTCTAGCTGATCTGCTTCATATTCCCTTGATTCCTCAGACTCGCTTGGAAAAAATTTACAGGCAAAGCGAAGAATCAACCATCGTCACCCTAGCTAGTCAAATTCGACAGGGCATCTTGCCAGCTGATTTCACCCAGAAAAAAGCAGACCGTTCCTACTTTGAAATTGCTAGTGGCCATATTCCAGCTACGATTGAAAAAATCTTAGGTGCTGCCCTCAGAAGTGGTATTCCTGCCCGTGATATCCAAGTTCTGGCTCCCATGTACCGAGGGACGGCAGGAATTGATGCTATCAATCAGCTCATGCAAGACCTGCTCAATCCACCACAAAAAAATCAGCTCAGTTTTGAAGCTCCCCAGTGCCACTATCGTAAGGGCGACAAGGTCATTCATTTGGTCAACGATGCTGAAATCAATGTCTTTAATGGGGATTTGGGAGCTATCACAGACCTGATTCCCGGCAAATATACTGAGTCGAAACAAGATGAGATTGTCATTGATTTTGATGGCAATGAAGTCTCTTACCCACGTAACGAATGGTACAAGATTCGTTTGGCATATGCCATGAGTATCCATAAATCGCAGGGAAGTGAGTTCCCTGTTGTCATCCTACCTATCACCAGTGCTAGTAGGCGTATGCTGGAGCGCAATCTCATCTACACAGCCATTACACGCGCCAAAAGCAAGCTTATCTTACTAGGCGAATTACAGGCCTTCGACTATGCTACTCAACATATCGGAACTGCCCGAAAAACCTATCTGATTGAACGCTTCAGTGATTTATTGGAGAATGTTGAAGAGAAGCAACCAGCTGTCTCTGAAACAGACACATCAAACGCCTCTGAACAATCCTACATCCTGACCGAAGAAAACTGGGATAGCATCCCAGCCATGATTGGGATTACAGACGCAGACCTCAAAGAGATTTTTGGAAAATAGTGCATAAGAAAACCCACCTAATCAGGTGGGATTTTTGTTTATTAAGATTATTTAACTGTTGCTGTGCTTGTAATCAATTCAACAGCTTTTTTGATAGTGATATCGTGTTTCAACATGTCAGCTGAAAGCAAGTTTTGAACTTGTGCAACTTCCATGTTGTAGTCTGCTGCCAATTGCTCGATTTCTTTTTGGATTTCTTCTTCTGAAGCGTCAAATCCTTCAGCTTTCGCAACTGCTTCGATAACAAGGTTAGTCTTAGTACGTGACTCAGCTTCTGCCTGATATTGATTGTGAAGGTCTTCTTGAGTAGTTCCAGTGATTTGGAAGTACATGTCAGGGTTGATACCTTGACGTTGCAAGTTTCCAAGGAATTCATTTACTGAACGGTGAACTTCTTCGTGGATCATTTCTTCTGGAAGTTCTACGATTTCAGCGTTTTCTACAGCTTTATCGATTGCTGCACCTTCTACTGCATCTTTGTAAGCTTCTTCTTTAGCAGCAGCCAATTCCTTGCGGTATTTTTCTTTCAATTCAGCAAGTGTTTCAACTTCTTCGTCGATGTCTTTTGCAAGCTCATCGTCAAGAGCTGGAACTTCTTTAGCTTTTACTTCGTGGATAGTTGTTACGAATTTAGCTTCTTTACCTGCAAGATCTTCTGCTTGGTAGTCTTCTGGGAATGTTACAACCACATCAACAGTTTCGCCAGCTGAATGACCTACCAATTGGTCTTCGAAACCAGGGATGAATTGACCTGAACCAAGTCCAAGTGAGAAGTTTTCACCTTTTCCGCCATCAAATTCAACACCATCGATAGAACCAACGAAGTCGATGACAACAGTGTCGCCGTTTTCAGCAGCAGCTTCTTTGATAACCAATTCAGCCAAGTTGTTGCGTTCGCGTTCGATACGCTCTTCAACGTCAGCGTCAGTTACTTCTTTTTCTACATCAACTGATACTTCAAGGTTTTTGTAGTCACCCAATTTAACTTCAGGTTTTGTCACGACTTCAGCTGTGATAACCCAGTCTTGACCTTTTTCCATTGAAGTTACATCAATTTTTGGTTGAGCAACCACTTCAAGACCAGCTTCTTTTACAGCTGCTTCATAAGCATTTGGCAAAAGAGCGTTCATAACGTCTTGGTAAAGTGACTCTTCACCAAATTTTTTGTCGAAGATAGGGCGTGGAAGGTGACCTCTACGGAAACCTGGAACATTAAGAGATTTCTTCACTGAGTTGAAGACACGGTCCAATTCTGGTTTGATTTGGTCTTGAGAGATAGTGAAAGTCAAGACACCACGGTTTGTTTCTTTGTTTTCAAATGATACAGACATTCTGTCATTTCTCCTTAAAATTTTTTAAATACAGTCTATTATAACATAAATGGGCGACTTTTTTCAAGTAACGAATGCGCTTTTCAATAACGCTAGAGGTACTTGCTTGCTTCTTTGATACTAAGGTCAGCCATTCTTTCCTTGTTTTTCTCAATGAAGCCTGCTACCCAAGTTGGATTCGTTTTGGAGTAGTCTCTCAGAGCCCAGCCAATGGCTTTATTGATAAAGAATTCTGTTTGGTTCAAATTATGAAGCAGAATCTTTTCCATTAATTGAACATTGGTCTTCTCTTTTCTTAACAACTGGTGGTCAATAGCGACACGTCTCAGCCAGATATTATCTGATAGGCTCCATTTTAAGATTATTTCTTCTAGTTCAGGGTGGTCATACACCAAACTCCCTACTACTCGATCTAGGATATCTACGGTATCCCACCAGGATTTTGTGACGACTAACCGCTCAAGCTTAGGTAAATCGTTCTCCGTTAGATAAGACTGCATTGCTTTCAAATAATTAGCAGCCACATATTGGTATTCTCTAGGCTCCTTTCTCCAGCAAGTATCTACAAAATTCCAGTCGATAATCTTTGTTTTTTTCGCTTTTGGAAAGTATTTTTTATAGAGTGCATTTCTTTCAGGAGCCGCAACGCCTAGGAAGAAAAATTGATGGCGCATATAGGCTTCCATGGGCCCTGCATTTTTTGAATCTCTTGCTGCTTCTAGCTCAACAAGTAAATCTGTTAGACTCATCTAAAACTCCTCATGCCCCACCAAGTGGTGCTGAAAGGCATAGACTGCAGCCTGGGTACGATCGCTGACTTCAAGTTTGGCTAGGATATTGGACACATGGGTCTTGACCGTCTTGAGAGAGATAAAAAGTTCATCTGCGATACGCTGATTTTCGTAGCCCTTGGCGATGAGTTGGAGAACATCTCGCTCACGCGCAGTCAGGTCCTCATGTAGTTCTATGTGATTGCGGTGGTATTCGACTTTTTTGCTGACCTCTTGCTCAATGGCCAACTCCCCAGCAGCCACCTTACGGACAGCATGGAGCAGTTCGTCGGCACTAGAAGTCTTAAGCATATAGCCACGAGCACCTGCATCTAAGACGGGCATGATTTTTTCATTGTCCAAATAAGAGCTCACAATCAAAATCTTGGCTTCAGGCCATTCTTTGAGGATAGCCAAGGTCGCATCAATTCCATTTATCTCAGGCATAACGATATCCATGACAATGACATCTGGACGCAGTTTCAAGGCCAAGTCAATACCTTGAGACCCGTTTGCCGCCTCGCCCACAACTTCTACATCGTCTTGGAGGTCAAAGTAACTTTTCAAGCCCAATCGGACCATTTCATGGTCATCTACTAGTAAAATTTTCATCTCTACTCCTTTATGATTCCTTACCTAACAAGGGAATACGGATATCAACTGCCAGTCCTTGCTTGGGAGCTGTTAATAACTGAACCGTCCCTGCCATATCTTCGACCCGCTCCTTGATATTACGAAGTCCATAACTCAAGTCGTCTAAGCTCCCCAACTGGAAACCAATCCCATTATCCACCACCTTCAGCTGCAATTCAACATCCGTCTGATAGAGATAGACATCCAAACAAGAGGCCTGGGCATGGCGGAGGGTATTGCTGATCAACTCCTGCAAGATGCGGAAGATATGCTCCTCGATTTTCTTGGGCAATTTCGTCACATTTTGCTTGAAACTAACCTTGAGATCGCTCTTGTCCTCAAGCTCTTTTAGGAGAATTTGAATCCCTTCAATCAAGCTCTTCTGTTCCAATTCAACTGGTCGCAAATGCAAGAGCAAGACCCGCAAATCCTTCTGGGCTGTTTCAAGGATGGCTGTAACACTCTGCAACTGGATCTGCATCTTTTCTCTATCCAATTTCAAAGCCTGCTGACTGACGCCTGACAAAATCATGTGGGCCGCAAACAACTCCTGACTGACTGTATCGTGCAAATCCCGAGCAATCCGCTTCCGTTCTTTCTCGATGATTTCCTCTTCCTGAGCAAGACTGTGATTTTCAGCCTTTTGAAGTGCTTCTGTCAAGAGGTTAAGTTTGCCAGATAAGGACTTAAAGCTGGCATCCAAATCTGGATCTGCAAGCTGAACCACTTCTTGCCCTGCCAACAAACGCTTAAGATTAGCCTGCATTTTTCTTAAAGAAAGCTCTTCCACACCTCGCCAAAACAGGGCTAAGAGACAGGTCATGGACATGCTGAATACTAACAACAAAAAGACAAATTTTTCTGTTTTTTCGACATCATGTAAGAAAATAGTCCAGTCAAAGTCAAGGATTTCCAGCAAGCTGTGGGAGAAAAACAAGACAAATAATAAGGAGGTGAGAGCAATGATTACATAGGCTTGTTTTTTCATCCTCTAACCACCTCAACATCTCCAATCATAGTGGTCAAGAAAATCTTGACACTCTTGTTACTCTTAAGGTAGTCTCTTGTTTCTTGATGATAGTGTTCATTTCGGAGGGGTCGCTTGGGCTGGTTAAAGAAAGTCAAATCACCATAGAGACAGTTAACGCTGAGACTGACTTCCACATCTACAGGCACAATGATTTTGGTCGTACCTACCATCTTTCTGAGGATAATGACATTATCGTGATTAGTTAAGATGACCCTCTCCAGATGAATGGTATCCTTGCCCATGAGGCGAAAGAGATTGATATCATCAAACTGGCAAGTCTGGTAGCTTGAAAAATGATGGAGATTGCCAAACCAACGATTTTTCTCCTTCTTAACCGTTACCACCTCTTCAAAAACCAAATTTGTCTGCTCTTTTTCCTGGTTCATCATCGGATAAAGAAGAAAGAGGCTATAGATGACCGCAACAAAAATAGCTAGAATCACAAAGGGATTGAGCATGACGATGAAAAAGAAGAGAATGGTTGCCACCACTAAAAGAAGATTATTGCCCTCTTTACCAGTGTAATAGCGAATCAAAAGCAAAAAGAGGAATAGAATCAGCAGAAAACGCGAAAAATGCTCTGATACCATCAAAATCAGAGCTCCTGTCAGAAGACAGGCTTCGATAAATAAAAAGATTTTAAATTTTCTCATAGGTACATCCTCTCCCTTCTATTTTATCACAATTCAAAAAAGTCACCTCGGTCTGAAGATGGAAAAAAAGGCGGTGGTTACGCCTTTTTCATCTGATCCTTTGCTTCTTTTAATTTTCCATAAAGAAGATAGTCTACTTTTTGTAAATCTGCTATAGTGGCACAATTAAGGGCACACATAATCAAACGCAGGTCGTCTTTCCAGCCTTGGACAATGCCAATCACTTCTTCGACTGTGTAGCTTTCAACCAATTCCAGAACGGTTCGAGACAGGCCTACAGCCTTAGCACCAAAGACCAAACACTTAATCATATCCAGCGGATTGCGAACACCTCCACTAACTAAGAGTTGGACCTTGTCTTTCCAGTCTTGGGCATTGATAAGGGCCTGCATGGTGGACTGGCCCCATTGATTGAGGTAGTCACGTTGACCACTGCGACGGTTTTCGATATAAGCAAAGCTGGTGCCACCACGTCCTGATAGATCCACTGTACGAACACCCAGTTCATAGGCTCTTTCGATGGTCTTCACATCCATTCCAAAACCTACTTCCTTGAGGACAATCGGAACAGGGATTTGCTTGCCATAGTCTGCTAGGTGCGATTGCCAGTTTCTAAACGTTCTTTCTCCCTCAGGCATGAGCAATTCCTGCATGACGTTGACATGCACTTGCAAGAGAACAGGATTCATCTCTTCTACAGTCTGAAGACCTAACTCGACAGGCTTGTCCAATCCAATATTGGTTCCAAGAAGGAGATTTGGATGATCAGACTTGACAGAAAAAGAGTCAGCTGCTGGATCTTTAAGGGCTGCGCTATAAGAACCCGTTACAAATAAAATATCACAGGCTTCCGCCACCTGAGCCAGCTTTTGATTGATTTCTCTTCCCTTATCGCTTCCACCCGTCATGGCATTGATATAAAAAGGAAAATCCCACTTTCGACCAGCAAACTCTGTCGACAGATCGACTTCATCCAGGTCGTAAAGAGGCAAGGAAGAATGAATCAACTCCACCTCATCAAAGCTATTATAGGAACTTTTCTGCTCAAGGGCATAGCGGATGTGCTCATCCTTACGATTTGTCGTCATGTCCTATCCTTTCTTGGTATAAGAGCTCAATCCCCAGATCGGCCCAACGGTTTTTTAGGGTTTTAGTTGATTGCTCATCAAAACTCAAGGCAATACCACAATCACCACCACCAGCACCGCTACTCTTGGCGACAGCTTGCAAATCTTGACTAGCTTCTTTCAACTGTCTAAGCGAAGGCGTGTAAATATCTGTGCTCAAGCCTTCTAAGAGCTTGCTGGCCACTTCTACTTGCTCGATAATTTTTTCTGATTTCACCTGTTCCAAGGCTTCTACCAAAGTAGCCACTGTTTCTTTTGAGGAAGTTAAAAAACTCTGATTGATGTTTTGCTTGATTTGCTTGACCATATCACTAGATACGGCCACTTCCTTGGTCCATCCCACTAGGAAATCACATTCTAGTGCAGGTTGTACGTGTGAGATTGAAAAGCCCCAATCACGCTCCAAAACTGTCGCCAAGTTTTCTTCTTTCAACCAAGCAACCACCTTCTGGCGATCAAACGACTGGTAGAGAACCAAATCCTCTGCCACGATACAGGCAAGGTCCCCCATAGAACCATTGTCACCTCGCTTGAGCAAGACGGCACTAGCCAGCTTGAATAATAAATCCTGATCAACCGTAATATCATACAGAGCCAGCAGGGCCTTGATGACCAAGACAACGACGCTACCGCTAGAACCCAGACCAAACTTTTTACCTTCCCGTTCCATTTTCCCACGAATTTCTAGAGAAAAAGGTCGCAAGGTTTGCCCACGATAAACGAGGAAATATTCCACTAAAGCAATTGTTTCTTGAATCAAGCTGTAATCAGGATTTGGCGTCAAGTCCACTGCGAAATCAAACATATCTGAGTAGATACGGTAATTATTGGAAAAGGCAATCTCAGCCCTCATATAGATGGGAATGTCCTTTATCAAGGCTAACTGCCCTGGCTCTAAAATGGCATATTCCCCTGCCCAATAGAGTTTTCCGCAAGTTTTAACAGCTATCATCTTGGCTCAAATCCTTTGTTTTTGACACAATCAAGCGATAACGCTGACTGAAAATTTCAGATAGATGCTCCAAGTCTTTCTCCTGACAGAGGACCTTGACATTGGGACCAGCATCCATAGTAAAGTAGCAGGCCTCTCCTTGCTCGCGAAGTTGACGAACAAAGTCCATGGCTTCATAAGATGCATCCGTCAGATAAGAAAAGGCTGGCGATGCTGTCTTTGTCGTAGCGTGCATAGCAAGGGCATTTTTCTCCGTTAATTCCCCAACCTTTGCAAAATCATTCTCTTTGAGGTAAACCAGCATGTCCTGATAATCCTTCTCAGACTGACGAACCCAGTCTTCAAAAGTCGTCGAAGTTTCCACACAGAGTTTCATCCCATCACGGCTAGAAATTGGTTTTTTCTTGTCCTCTAGCACCAACATAATCATAGCTAGTTTCAAGTCTGTCTCTACAGGGTAAATTTCCCCGCTATCCTTATCCCAGGCACCTAGCGGTCCATAGAAACTCCGAGAGGAAGAACCTGAGGCAAACTTAGCCTCCTGCGCCAACTGGCTCCGATTCAAACCAAGCTTGAAATAAGCATTACAAGCCTTAACCAAAGCGGACAAACCGCTAGAACTTGAGGACAAGCCCGCTGCGGTAGGCATATTGTTTTGAGTGTCGATACGAACAAAGCCCTCACCATCTGGACGGTAGCGGTCGATTATTTTGCTCATCTTGGTATGCTCAGCCTCATTTTGTAACTGACCATTGATATAAAAGGCATCGGCAGTCGCATCCGTCGGTAGCGACGACAAGGTCGTCTCCGTGTACATATTTTCCAAAGTCAGAGAGATACTGCTAGTGGCAGGTACCATCTCTTTTTCTTTTTTCTTTCCCCAGTATTTGATAATGGCAATATTTGCGTAGGAACGTACTGTTACAGGCTCTCTATCCATGTCTGAACAGCTCCTTTCTCTTCTAATCTTTCTGCTAGTTCTTGAGCTTGTGTCAAATCGGCTGCCAAGGCGATAATACAACCTCCTAGCCCACCACCGCTCATCTTGGCACCTAAAGCACCATGGCTAAGAGCCATTTCCACCAAAGAGTCTGCCTCAGGGCTACTAACACCAATTTCTCTTAAATGTAAATGCGCTTGACTGAGGATTTGTCCCAATCCCTCAGCATCTTTTTGTGAAATCGCATCTTCTGCTTGCTGAGTCAATTCTCCCAAGGCATGCAAAAACGGTAGGGCATCCTTCCCCTTACTTTGAACCACTTGGATGGCTTCACGAGTGTGACCATAAACGCCAGTATCAGCAATCACCAAATAGGCGGATAAGTCCATCTCAAGCTCTGCAAATCCTACGTTCTTGATAAAGCGAATAGGTTGGTCACTTAGACAGGTCTTAGCATCCAAACCACTAGGATTCATATGGGCAATCATCTCAGCCCGATTGACCAAGATTTCCAATACATCATGAGGCAGGTCGGCCTGATAGTAGTCAAAAACCGCACGAATAGCCGCTATGCTGATAGCAGCTGACGAACCCATTCCCCGTTTTTCAGGGATAGCCGAGTCAATCTCACAGCGAATGCAGGCTTCTTTGATATCCAAATACTCCAGCGAAGCATAAACTGCCATGGACAAGGTATCCTCCTCATAGAGACGCCAAGGACTCGCTGCAGGTACCACCTTACAAGTCACCTCCACCTCCAAAAGAGGCAAGGAAATAGCAGGATAGCCATAAACGACCGCATGCTCCCCTATTAAAATAATCTTACTATGTGCCTGACCGACACCAACCTTTTTTGTCATTTTTTCCTTTTGCTAGACGAAAAAGTCGTCCCATACTCAATGAAAATCAAAAAGCAAACTAGGAAGCTAGCCGCAGGCTGTACTTGAGTACGGTAAGGCGACGCTGACGTGGTTTGAATTTGATTTTCGAAGAGTATTATTTTTTCCTACCAGTATTTATTCTTTCCTATCTATTTTATTATATTTTCACAAAAAAAGCGATTGTTTCCATTCACAATCGCTTTTTTCATTATTGAACCCATTCGCCATTATAGTTGACCGAATAACCTTCTACGGTCGTATTCACTGCTAAAGCACCGGAGCTATAAGCGTAGTACCATTTGCCATTAACCCGGAACCAACCCGTCTTCATATCTCCATTACCTTCACTTAGGTAGTACCAAGTTGAACCATCTTGATACCAACCAGTTGCCATAGCTCCTGATGAACGGAGATAGTACCACTTGTTACCAAGATATTGCCAACCTATTTGCATTGCAGCAGTTGTTGGATCGAGATAGTACCAAGTTGAGTTATCATTGGTCCAGCCACGCACTAGTTCCCCAACAGTCAATCTATTGATACGAGCATCGAAGCCACCATCCTTCTGTAAATAATACCAGTGTCCCTCATCATGAACCCAACCAGTTTTTAAAGTGTGATAGCTACGCTGATCTTCAAAATAATAGACTCGTTTCTCTGCTGGACTATCATATTGTTCCCCATGATGTTTGTTGGTATTTGTAGCAGTTTTTGCTTCTAAAACTTGCTTACCAACAAATTCTTGTAGTACCCCATCTTGACCAAAGTAAAACCAATCTGGTCTAAAAGCAATATCTTGCCTTAGAGAAGAACCAATCGTAACCCCTTCGTGTGGAGCAGGTATATATTGCCAGCCGACAACCATCTCTCCAGATAAAGGATCAAAATAATAGTACTTACCATCAATCACTCGCCAGTAGGTTTCTTTGAGTTCCCCCTTCCTGTAGTAGGTTCTACCATTTTCTTGGACGAATTTCCAACCTTCTGAACTAGCATCATCCGCCAATACTGCACTTGTTGCTAGCAAACCGAAGAAAAAGGCTGATAATGCGATTTGCATCAATTTTTTTATTATTTTCATTAGACGTATCCTCCATAACTGATTATAGCAAAGGCCAAACTACATATCAATATATAGAACATCCCTCAAAAAAAGCAGTTACAAAACTGCAACTGCTTTCTATTCTTGCATGGTGTAACCGACACCACGCACGGTTTTAATGTAGCTTTTTTGACCTTTTACATCAAGCTTGCTACGTAGATAACGGATATAGACATCCACGATATTGGTTTCAGTCGCACTTTCATACTTCCAGACACTTTCCAACAACTGCTCACGAGTCAGAACTTTCTTGCTTCCCATAAGAGTAACCAAAAGGTCATACTCACGACGAGTCAGAGCAATCATTTCCTCGCCACGATAAACGGTATGATGCTCCACATCCATACGCAGATTTCGGTAAGACGTTGGAACCTTCATCTGACTACAGTGTTGGTCGATAAAGTCCCGACCACGGAAAATCGCTGAAATACGAGCTACCAGATTATCAATGATTACTGGCTTATAGATGCAAGAAACGGCAAAGCGTTGGATTGTCTCAAGCTGGTCTTGCAATTCTTCACGATGGTCCAAAACCATGATGACTGAGGCTGGCTTAGTCCGACTCAGTTTGTCTGCAAAATCCTGGGCTGTCATATCCCCCAGACGAGCATTCAATAAAATCAAGTCATAGTCTGTCTGAAGAGCCATGGAGAGGGCTTTTTGCCCCTCCTCAACCTGATCGACTCGGTATTGCTCTTTTTGGAGTTCCAAACTTAAAAAATGAGCTAGATTTCTTTCTTTCTCAAGTAATAAAATCCGTTTCCCCATGGCAGACCTACTTATTTTTCGTCATACCAAGAGTAGTGGAATGTTCCTTCTTTGTCTTTACGTTGGTAAGTGTGAGCACCAAAGTAGTCACGTTGCGCTTGGATCAAGTTAGCTGGAAGGTCAGCTGAACGGTAGCTATCATAGTAAGTAATAGCTGCTGAGAAGGTTGGCACTGGTACACCAGCTTGAACAGCAAGAGCTACGATATCACGTACTGCTTGTTGGTACTTAGCAGTAACATCCAAGAAGTACTCATCCAAAAGAAGGTTAGCAAGGTCTGCATCACGGTTGTAGGCATCTGTAATCTTTTGCAAGAAACGAGAACGGATGATACAGCCATCACGCCAGATAGATGCGATATCTGCAAATGGCAAATTCCAGTTGTTTTCTTTTGAAGCTACACGCAATTGCGCAAAACCTTGTGCGTATGAAATGATTTTTGAGAAGTAAAGGGCTTGACGGATTTTTTCAATCAACTCAGCCTTGTCTCCTTCAAATTTGAAGTCAGCTGGTTTTGGAAGAACCTTGCTAGCATGTACACGTTCTTCTTTGTAAGTTGAAATGTAACGTGCAAATACTGACTCAGTGATGAGTGACAATGGTACACCAAGGTCAAGTGATGATTGGCTAGTCCATTTACCAGTACCCTTGTTACCTGCGGCATCAAGGATGTAGTCTACGATTGGTCCATCTTGGCCTTCATCGTCTTTACGACTCAAGATATCAGCTGTGATTTCGATCAAGTAGCTGTCCAATTCACCCTTGTTCCACTCAGTAAAGATTTCAGCCATATCTTCTGCAGAAAGGCCTAGCAAGTGTTGCATCAAGTCATAGCTTTCTGCAATCAATTGCATGTCACCATACTCGATACCGTTGTGGACCATTTTCACATAGTGACCAGCTCCATCAGGACCGATGTAAGTCACACATGGTTTGCCATCTTCTGGTGCTTTAGCTGAGATTTCTTCAAGAACATCCGCAACCAATTCGTAGGCCTCTTTTTGTCCACCAGGCATGATAGAAGGACCTTCAAGGGCACCTTTTTCACCACCAGAAACCCCAGTACCGATAAAGTTGATACCTGAGTTTGCCAATTCTTCATTACGACGGATGGTATCTTTGTAGAAAGTGTTTCCTCCGTCGATCAAGATATCACCCTTGTCAAGGTGCGGAAGAAGGGCTTGAATTGTAGCATCTGTACCAGGTCCAGCTTGAACCATGAGCATGATACGACGAGGTTTTTCGATTGAGTTTACAAAACTTTCAACGTCATAGCTTGGTACAAAGTTCTTTTCAGGATGGCAAGCAATCACATCTTCAGTTTTTTCTTTACTACGGTTGTAAATAGCAACTGTGTAACCACGAGATTCAATATTAAGGGCAAGGTTACGACCCATTACGGCCATACCTACGACACCAAAGTTAGCTTTTGTCATTTGACACTCCTCTTGTTTAATTTGTTTTATTTTATCATTTTTACTTTTGAAAAGAAAGAATTTTGTAACGACTGCTTAGTAGTCCAAAGCATCCGCATGTCCAGAACCATTTCCAACAAAGTATCCTGTCTTACAGTTAAGGGTAAAGAGATAGGTTCCATCTGGCTTGTAGAGGTTGTAATAACCATTGCCATTAACGATATTAACACGTTCAAGGATATATTGGTTACCAGTGATATAACCACGTGAACGTGAAGTCGCTAGGATTTTTTCCAAGACACCATCCGCGAAATCCCAGGCAGAATTATTGCTATCATCAACAGCCGATTGATTGAACGGCACACGACTCGAAGCTCTCTGGAGATCAACTCCAGAACTTGATAAACCGCCATGGCTATCATCACGTGCAGAAACTGAATTGTTTGATGAGACGCTTGAAGATGGACTTGTGTTGTCTGTAGCCCTCTCTGTTGATGAACTTGAACTTTCTTGACTTGAACTTGAAGGAGCTGTTTGTTGACTCTTACCTAGACTGATAGCCTTATCTAGCACTTTATCAATCTCCGTATTTCCAGTTTTAATATCTGTAAATTTAGCATCTGATTTAGCTTTAGCGTTAGTGTCCAAAACTCCATCTACAATAGCTGGCTTATCAAATTGAGCATTGACATCTTGAATAGCCTTGATTTGAGTTGCTAGACTATCATACTTAGATTTTGCAAGCGTATATTCACGACTACCTTCTAGCTTATCAAGCAAGGTTTTAAGTTGACCCAGTTTATCAAACTGGCTATTCTTCAAAGCCGTTTTGTTTCTATCTGTATAGAAGGCATCATATAAATTATTGAATTCTTCCACATCTGACTGCGTGTTTGTAGTTGATTGAGAAGTTTGGATTTCCTTGGTAGAACGATCCACTTGACGATAAACATAATAACCAGTTCCAAGGATAAGAACCACTAAGGCTGCTAGAATACCATAAAGTACCCATTTCTTCTTACTATTTCCATCTTCACTATCTGTCACTCGATAAAGTGTTGGAATATCTTCAGTCTCAAATTCTTCTACAAGAGGTGCTTCTGAAACTCGTGTTAATTCTAAATCATCAAACTGACTCAACTCATCTTCTGGAGCTGGAGAATCTACTCCTGTTCCCTCACGAAGCTCTTGAAGTAAATTATCTAGAGTCTGAGTCTCCTCTATCTCTTCTACCTCTTCTTTTTCAACTAAATCATCCTTGCTAAACTGACGCGTTTCAAACTTATCTGCCTCAATTTCATCTTTATGTTGTTTCACATACTTGTCCAAGATAGAATCTCCAGGCAATACACCTGCTTCCACCTCTTCATTTTTTAGCATGGCTTCTCCAACCGTTAGATCTTTGGCATCATCAAAATCAAATTGCGCTTCTTGATGTTCTGTTATATGACGATCATGTCTTTTCTTACTCATGAGTTTTCCTTCCTACTTTACTTCCTGACGTTTAACACGCTGACCAAAATATTGATACAAATCAACTTTTAAAGTTCCATTGTACAACTTGCGCTTCTTGTCCGCCTGACTGCCGTACTTGGTCTCAAAGGCTTCATCACTAGTTAGGATAAATTTGCTCCACGTTTTCAGCGGTGCAAATACTTGCCCCATCTCAGCATAGAGTTTGGTAACTCCTGCATCATCTGACAAGCGTTCCCCATAAGGTGGGTTAGAGATAATCACTCCATTGATTTTATCGGAACGCAAATCCTGCACGCGCATCTGCTTAAAGGTAATATCTCCTGCAACACCTGCTGCCTGAGCATTGGCCTTGGCAATTTCCACCATACGCGCATCGATATCACAGCCCATGATATCTAGCTCAAGCTCACGATCTACTTTTTTGGCTGCTTCTGTGCGAACCTCTTGAATCAAGCGATCGCTAATCCAGTTCCATTCCTCAAAGGCAAAGGAGCGACGAAGACCAGGCGCCATCTTTCTAGCAATCATAACTGCCTCGATACAGAAAGTCCCCGAACCACAGGTCGGATCAATCAAGGGCTTGTCTGGATACCAGTTAGAGAGTTGCAAAATAGCTGCTGCCATGTTTTCCTTGATAGGAGCACCACCTTTTTCAGTACGATAGCCACGTTTAAAGAGGCTAGACCCGGTCGTATCAATCATGACAGTTGCGACATCTTTCAGAATAGAAACCTCAATCTTAAACTCAGGACCAGTTTCCATCAAGGGGACACCTTCTGGACGGGCATAGTGTCTCTGCAACTTCTTAACAACGGCCTTCTTTGAAATAGCCTGTACACTGGGTTCATTGTGTAGCTTAGATTTCACACATTTGGCTTTTGAAATCGGGAAACGTGCCCCAAGCGGTAAATAATTTTCCCAATCTAGGGCAAAAACTCCCTGGAATAGTTCCTCAAAAGTCTTAGCTGGGAAAGTTCCTACGATAATCTTGATACGATCTGCTGCTCGAAGCCAGAGGTTGGTCTCGATAATGGCTCTCACGTCTCCTTGAAAACGAACACGTCCATTTTCAACCTGACAATCGTAGCCCAACTCTCGCACTTCACGACCAACGACAGCCTCAAGACCCGCTGCAGCAGTCGCGATTAAATTAAATTCTTTTTTCATGTTACAGTCTTATGAGACCTTTCTATATGTCCACTTTAAAAAATGAGGTTGAGAAAAATTCTCAGCCCCAACCTATATGCAATTTTCTATAAGCCATGTTTTGTTCCAGAAGTGACTAGGACCACTTCCTTCGATAATCATCTGTCTACCACTAACAGCTTAGAGCTGATAGCAGTCAGAGTACTACGTTCGTTTCCGTGCACTCCATGCCCCGACCAAAATTTGGGTTGCTAGCTTGAGGGGTTTACCGCGTTCCACTCTCTCTGTTTCCAGAGAGACTTCGTCACTGTGGCACTTTCAAGCCTACTCTGGCCTATCCGAGGACTTAGCCATTTCAACTGCCGTAACGATTTCTCGTCCCTAGGCTTATGGTTTCGCCTAGCACAAACACTACAGGCATCACAGCCTGTGCTAGCATGGACTTTCCTCATGAAAAGAAATTCTCATCACGCGATTATCCAAAAATTGCACTTTTCAAATAAGCTCTTATAAATCAGAGTTATCCAAAATTTGTTTACCAAATACTTCTTTCTCAAGACGATTCAAACGTTTCAAAATATCAAAATTCGTCATAGAAGTTGTTGCTGTCATTTCAAGCGGTTCTGCTTGAACAGATGCGGATTCAGGCTTGCGAGACAATTCTTCCTTCAACTCTGCAATTTCTTGACGGAGAGACTTGACTAAGGCAGCATAAGTTTCGTAGTCCTTGATGACATCGTCCAAAAATTCATCAACTTCAACTTTACTATACCCACGGACTTCACGTCCAAACTCTTGCTCGAAAATATCTTTCGCTGAAAAAATAATACCTGCCATCTCTCTCTCCATTCTCGGTTTCTAATAGTATTATTATATAAAAAAAGGCAAACAAAAATCAAGGTCAAAGGCTTACTTTTCAGAAAAATTTTCTGCTAGCTCATTTAGGTCTTCAAACGTTAGCCTTTTTATGCGATACCCTTCCTGATTTTTCATCAAGGTATCCATAAATTTTAATTTGGTCTCATTTTCTGGGTCATAGAAAAAATAAGCTAGGTCAGTATTTTCCAGCAAAAATCGTTGGTAGTCTCGTAGTTGCCCCATATGTTCATATTTAGGATAGGCATATTTGACAAAATCTACCTGCTTAAATTGGCTAAGTTTAAGCTGATTCGCTTCATTCCAATTTTCCCCGTGTGTTTCAAAATCAAAAATGGTCGCTAGGTTGAAACCATATTCTTCTTTCATTTCATTTGCGACATCGAGTACCCAAGATTCAAATCCCAAGTTCCCTGTAAAGACCAGCCAATTAATCCCTTCTTCTGCCAAACTTTCTAAATCACGGCGAATGGCTTTCTTTATAATTTTTAACCTGATATCTTTTTCGTTAAAGACACCCAAGTCAAAATTAGAATATCCCATAATTAAAGCTGTAGTCATTTTTACACCTTTCTTTCTATTTTTATGGTATAATAGAGTGATGTTATTGTACCAATAAGGAGAAATATGGTCAACTATCCTCATAAAATTTCATCAAAAAAAAACAAAACATCCATTTCTCAACCAAATAATTTTGCAAATCGAGGAATGACTTTTGAAAAGATGATTAACGCTACAAACGACTACTATCTGACGCATGGCATGGCAGTTATCCATAAAAAGCCAACGCCTGTTCAAATTGTCCGAGTAGACTATCCTCAACGTAGTCGAGCCAAAATTGTAGAAGCCTACTTTAGACAAGCTTCCACAACAGATTATTCTGGCGTGTACAGAGGACATTACATTGACTTTGAAGCCAAGGAAACGCGACAAAAGAATGCTATTCCAATGAAGAACTTCCATCTTCACCAGATTCAACATATGGAACAAGTTCTAGAACAGCAGGGTATTTGCTTCGTACTGCTTCATTTTTCTTCTCAACAGGAAACTTATTTGTTGCCGGCATTTGATTTGATTCGCTTTTATCATCAAGATAAGGGGCAAAAATCAATGCCACTTGGATATATTCAAGAATACGGATATTTAGTAAAGCAAGGCGCTTTCCCTCAAATTCCCTATCTCGACATTATCAAAGAATATTTACTAGGTGGTAAAACAAGATGAACAAACAAACTATTCTGCGATTCTTAAAGTATATTGGAATTACATTTTTTACCTTATTTATCGCTTTATTTCTATTAGGTGGTGGTGTCTTCCTCTACTTTGTTAGCAAGGCTCCAGCCTTATCTGAAAGTAAATTAGTTGCGACAACTTCCAGCAAGATTTATGACAATAAGAACGAACTGATCGCTGACCTTGGATCTGAACGTCGAGTAAATACTCAAGCAAATGAAATCCCTACTGATTTGGTCAAGGCCATCGTGTCTATCGAAGACCACCGTTTCTTTGATCATAGAGGTGTTGATACCATTCGTATCATGGGTGCGGCATTGAGAAACCTCCAAGGCGGAGGAGGCCTCCAGGGAGCCTCAACCTTGACTCAACAATTGATCAAATTAACTTATTTTTCTACTTCAACTGCCGATCAAACTTTGTCACGTAAAGCTCAGGAAGCTTGGTTAGCCGTTCAACTAGAACAAAAAGCAACCAAGCAAGAAATCCTGACCTACTACATCAACAAAGTCTACATGTCTAACGGTAACTATGGAATGCAAACTGCAGCCCAAAATTACTATGGAAAAGACTTGAAGGATTTAAGCTTACCACAGTTAGCACTCCTAGCCGGAATGCCTCAAGCACCAAACCAATATGATCCTTATTCTCATCCAGAAGCTGCTCTAGAGCGTCGGAACTTGGTACTTTCGGAAATGAAGGGGCAGAAATACATCAGCGCAGAAGAGTATGAAAAAGCTATTAATACCCCTGTTACCGATGGTCTACAAAGCCTGAAATCAGGTAACAGTTATCCTGCATACATGGACAACTACCTTAAAGAAGTAATCGACCAAGTTGAACAAGAAACTGGTTACAACCTTCTTACCACAGGTATGGATGTCTATACAAATGTGGACAAAGATGTCCAACAACGACTCTGGGATGTTTATAACACCGACCAATATGTCACTTATCCTGATGATGACATGCAAGTAGCTTCGACTATTGTAGATGTATCTAATGGTAACGTTATTGCACAACTTGGTGCTCGTCATCAAGCAAGTAATGTTTCATTCGGCACCAACCAGGCTGTGGAAACCAATCGTGACTGGGGATCAACAATGAAACCCATCACCGATTATGCTCCTGCTTTAGAATTTGATATCTATGACTCAACTGCTACAATTGTACGAGATATCCCTTATAATTATCCTGGAACAAGTACACCTGTCTACAACTGGGATAGAGGATACTTCGGTAATATCACCCTTCAATATGCACTACAGCAATCTCGGAATGTTCCGGCTGTAGAAACACTCAATAAAGTTGGATTAAATCGTGCAAAAACCTTCTTAAATGGTTTGGGAATTGACTATCCAGATATGCATTATTCTAACGCCATATCAAGTAACACAACTGAATCTAATAAACAATACGGCGCAAGTAGTGAAAAAATGGCTGTTGCTTATGCTGCATTTGCCAATGGTGGTATCTATCACAAACCGATGTACATTAATAAAGTTGTCTTTAGTGATGGTAGCGAAAAAGAATTTTCTGACCCTGGTACCCGAGTTATGAAAGAGACCACTGCTTACATGATGACAGAAATGATGAAAACAGTCTTGACCTCTGGAACTGGTTTTAATGCCTATATTTCATGGCTTCCTCAAGCCGGTAAGACAGGTACCTCTAACTATTCAGATGAAGAAATCGAAAATCATATTAAATCAAGTCAACTTGTTGCACCGGATGAAATGTTTGTCGGCTATACTCGTAAATATTCGATGGCCGTATGGACAGGTTACTCAAACCGTCTTACTCCAGTCATCGGCAATGGATTCACAGTTGCTTCTGCAGTCTATCGTTCAATGATGACTTACCTATCAGAAGATGACCACCCAGGAGATTGGACTATGCCTGAGGGCTTATATAGGAGTGGAGAATATGTCTTTAAGAATGGAGCTCGTCCTACATGGACTGCTCCTGCTACTCAACAAAGTTCTACACCTGCTCCCGCGAACCAGACTCCAGAGACTTCATCCTCTCAGTCAAGTGTAACGACACCAAACACAAATCCAAATGCAAATACAGTTACTCCCAATGCTGGAACCAATGAGAATACGGCGACACAACAACCAAGTACCAATCAAGGGCAGCCTAACCAAAATCCTCAACCAGCGCAACAATAAATTACTAACCACCCAAAAATTGGGTGGTTTTTCAATCTGTTCTTTGTTAAATCAATAATTAGATAAGAAAAACCTGAGAAGGTCAATTGTACTTCTCAGGTTTTTTATTCTATACACTCTACTGGTTTAGAATACTGTTAAGGGAGAGTTTAATTGTCATATACAACTAATCTTTTTTACTTTTTGCTACAAAGATAGCAGATAAGGCTAGTCCAACGCTTGCCAAGAAAATAGCTGTTTCTGACTGTTTTTCACCAGTCTCTGGCAATCTCTTGTCTTCCTTGGCAACTTGAACTGGTGCTTCTGGAGTCTGAGATTTTTCTAACGAGCTTAGCTTAAATTCTGGTTTTTCTACTGTCGGTGCGGCTTGGTCACCTACGGTTGATAATGGACCTGTGTACTCTGGTAATTCGTGTTTCAAGGCCATAACGGAGTTAACTCCACCCTGGAACTCTGGCTTCTCAACTGTCGGTGCGGCTTGGTCACCTACGGTTGACAATGGGCCTGTGTAGGCTGGAACCTCATGTTTCAAGGCCATAACGGAGTTGACTCCACCCTTGAACTCTGGTTTCTCTACTATTGGAGCGGCTTGGTCACCTACGGTTGATACTGGGCCTGTATAAGCTGGTAGCTCATGTTTCAAGGCCATAACTGCATTGACACCACCCTTGAACTCTGGTTTCTCTACTGTTGGAGCGGCTTGGTCGCCTACAGTTGATACTGGACCTGTATAAGCTGGAAGCTCATGTACCAAGGCTTCAACTGCATTTACACCACCTGTAAATTCAGGTACCTCAAGCACTGGTGCTGGTTCTTCACCCTTGCTTGATTGAACCGGTTCTTCTGTCAATTCTTGATAGAAGCTCGCCAATTCATAAAACTCAGCCTTGCCACCTTCCCAGACCAGTTTAACATCTAGAAGAGAACCACTATTTCGGATAGCAAAGGTTTGGAGACTAGATGTAATAGCACCAAGATCTGTCCAACTTTCTTGACCATCCTTAAGTGTTCTCGCTTGAACTCGTGCTTTCGCTCCTTCAGGAAGGCTTGAAACAAGACGAAGATGGTTGGCATTGGTTGGTTCTGACAAGTGGTAAACCATTTCACCCTTATCATTTTCCGCCTTATAGCTAGTCAAGACTTTTCCATCTACGAGATTAGTATAGAAGTTGCCTCGGCTTTCGCCACCATTTCCTTCTACAGTTGGATCATTGATTGGTTTGACAAATTCGCCATCATTGATCACCAATTCTGTAAAGCCTACAAAACGAGCATCATAATCAGCTGTATAGAGGACACGAAGATAGTTTGCTTTGACTGGTGTTGTCAATTCACCCTCGATGTAACGATTTCCTGGCATCTTAGAATCATGTGTCCAACCATCTGTCAATGAATCATCGTGTTGGCTATTAGCCACACCATCTCCTACTGTCACAACATCTGTCCAAGTTTTACCGTCTTGGCTGACTTGGATTTTACCATCACGAAGATAGTTTTGAGTTCCGTCTTGGATGTAGGCTCTGATCTTCTTGATAGTGCGTTCGCTACCAAGTTTCAAGGTTACATGGCCATCTTTATGGGCATAGTCTGAAAACTCAACGAAGTTGTTGTACACACCATCAAACAATTGATCGAGGTTATTAATCTTACGAACATCATTACTTCCATATGTTGGATGAATGCCCATAGTTGTAGATTCTAGTTTGGTTGGTTGCACTTCTTTAGTCGTTACAAGGAGAGAAGTTGATGGAACAGCCTGTTCTTGGTCTGTTTTATTAACAAGACGAACATAACGTACCAAGTGGGTTGCGACAGATCTGTCTGTCAGCTGACTAGCTGGTGTCCATTCTTGCGCATTTACAGAGTACTCTAGACTTAGGGCTGGGTTGGCCTGGCCTTGGAGCTGGATGCTCTTGACTTGATGGATTCGGTCAAGCTTCATACCTAAATAGCTATGAGCAGGAAGTTTAGTTCCAGCTGGAATTTGAAGCTCGTAACTGCCCAAGCTATCCACTACTGGTGTTTCCTTCAAGGCATCCACGTTGGTGTCTGTTAAATCGCTATTTCCAGAACGTGTCTCAACAGAGAAGTCTTGGATACGCCACCAAAGGTCACTTGCCTTGGTATTGCGTACTCGGATGTAACGAGCATTGATAGCTCTAGTCACTTCCTTAGTTTGTTCTCCTGATAGGCGATCTAACTCTTGCCATGCAGATCCATCTGTAGAGTACTCAAGTACACCTGCGGCAAGTTTATCGCCAGTTCCTTGGCGAAGACGAACTTTAGTGACTGACTTGACTTCACCTAGGTCAAGTTGTGCCCAGGCATCTACTGGAGTCGTATTGCTGCCGTCAGCATTTGCCATCATAGCTTCTGTATTATCTTTACCATCAGTAATTTGACTTGCTGATGTTCTCAATTTATAAACTAGATTTGAGCTGAGGCTAATTGTAGCAGTTTGTTGTTTACGAGCGTTCTCTACTGGACGATTTACTGCAATCTCGCGAACTGCAAACCAGGTGTCATCACGATCTTCTGTAGCAATCATACGCACTGCTTTAGCTTTGATGTTAAGATTTTCAAACTGAACAAGTGACTCATTACCAACATAAGTTGGTTCTTTCAAACTTACCCAATTATCTTTTTCATCTTGATACTGCACTTCAGCCTTACTAAAGGTATCACGTGGATTTGCCTGAGTTCCCATAGCAAAGGTCAATGTTTGGATATCTACCGGTTTGTTAAATTTCATACCGATATAATCACCTGTCTTAATACTATTTGGTGATTTAATCAAAGCATGAGTTGCCAAGTCACCATCCGTTACTTCTGCCAAACCACCTTCTACACCTGTTCGATTGGTAATAAAGGTGCTGATGATTTGATCTGGATGCAAGACTTTTTGAACTTCAGAAGCTAGAACTTCTTTCAAGGATAGGATAAATGGACGGATATGTTGAACACCCAATTCAGCCTTTTCAAGATGGTCTACATAATGGAAGGTATGAGTTTGAGACTGTTCGTACAATTTCAAACCTTTATAGTAGCTATCCCAAAGTTTGGCTGCATCATTTGTAGCCATAGCCTCTGTTCCTGTTAGGAAGGCATCAAGGGCATTCATTTGGTCGATTGCATTATCCAACCAATAGTGGATCTGTGCAACCATTTTTTTATCACCTGATGCTTTATAAAGTTCAGCCGCTTCTTTAATCTTGGCAAATTCTGCACGCAAGGTTGCACGTTCTGCAGTTACATCCTGACCCGCTTTGAGCTTAGTCATGAAGTCTGTCAATTTTGGAGCTAATTCAACTGATTCTTCTAGTTTAACGACACGACCATCCATGTTTTGGTTAATCATATGCTTACCAAGTTCGCGGAAGGCTGCTGATACCTTGCTATCTTCAAAATGACCATTTTCAACAAAGTTGAAGGCAATGTCATTGAGTTTCTTAGCTTCTTCTTCTGACTTCCACTGTTTCCATGTATATTGAGCTCCAGCAAAGAGGGCAATCTTAGATGGTTCAGACTGTTGCATTGGATTCAACATGATCCCAGACAGCAAGCTTGGATCTACATTCGGATGAAGGAATTTCTCACCACCACCTAGAATCAAGTGTTGTTTAGAGTTATCTGTAACTGGCCAGTTCACCCAAAGTGATACTGGACGATAAGTCTTACCACCTGCAGTTAGATTGTTCTTGAGAGTTGATAGGAAGCCTTCAGAAACTTCACCCCAAATCTTACCACCCGTCAAGGTCATAGAGGTTGAACTTGGGAGATTTTCATTTAGAGATTTCAACTCTGCTTCACGTCCATTACCCCAATACTGACCTGGAACAAAGATCATTTCTTTGCGAAGTCCACTATAAGTTCCTTGCATTTCTGTCAACCAGTTGGTCATATCCTGCATCAAGCGGTTGTAGCTATTATAGCCTCCAACTGGGCTTGGTGCATCATCGGCTAGAATACCAAATTCACGGACACCCACTTTCATCAACTGAGTAAATTTAGCCTTGATGGTTGCCAAATCTTCTTGGTAATGCGCTTCATTACCAAAGCGGATACGGTTGTTCATGAATGGATGAATGGTCCAAACATAGCGAGTTTTACTTTGATTTCCGACGCGAGCAAGTTCACGAATTTCAGCTAGTTTTTCTTCTGGGTAAAGTTCACGCCATTTCTTGTTGTGGTATGGATCATCTTTTGGTGCGAAGAAGTATTGGGTCAATTTCAAATCGCCACCAAAACGCATGAGTTCAGCACGATCTGCATTAGACCATGGATTTCCATAGTAACCTTCGATGAAACCACGGTTCTTGATTTCAGCGTAATCTTCCACTGTCACATTGCGAAGAACTGGAACTTGACTTTCTTTGAGCATGTGTTTCAAGGTTGTCAAACTATAGAAGACTGCATCTGTGTCTTTTCCGACGATAGAAATCGAATTATCCTTGATGGTCAAGGCATAGGCATCAATCTTGTCAAAGAGACCTGCTGAAACCTTGGACATATTTTGCTCTGCTTGTGAACCTTGTCCATGCACTCCAAGATAAATATTAGTTGCGCCAGCAACTGCTGATTTACTAGTAGTATAGGATACTTGATTGTCCTGCAAGACACTCTTCAAGCGATTGCGAGTATAAATATCGAGTTGATTGCCCATAACCAGATTGACTTGCTTACGAAGGGCTGTGACTCCTTCTCCATAAGTCACTTTTTGTGGAGTTGGGAAAACTTTGTACTCTTTCTTGAGATAGTCTGCGCTCTTGCTAGCAGCTGCAATGCTGTCTTCACTAGCTGGTTTACTTGCAGTAAATTGATCCGCCAATTCAACTGTTCCATCACCTGTTTGCTCGACTTTTGGAGTTTCAGGTGTAGATGGTTGTTCTGGTTCTGATGTCTCTTGTCCCTCTTTGATAGGTTTCAATAGATGAACTTCAGCTGCACTTGCAAAGCCCCCAACACCTGATAGAACTTTCAACTCAACCTTGTTAGTCTGAACAGGAGCAAAGTTGACTGTTTTTTCTTGAGCGTTGTTGTCCCAGTTTCCTTCTGAAACCTTGACCATTTGGCCATCTTTTTGTGCGTAGATTTCGTAGCGAGTAACGACTCCATTTCCACCACCTGGACGTGGGAGATAAGTCAAACCATTGACTTTTTCTGCTTCTTTCAAAGTCATGGAAAGAGTGTACGGAGCAGTATCACCAGTCCATTTAGTATGCCAGAATGTATTCGGATCATTGTCAAAGGCTTTTTCAACAACTCCTTCAGTCGCTGTTCCTGGTGTTTCTTGACTAGTTGCAGAAACTGTGAAATGATCTGTTGGAATCAAACGAGGATTTACAAATGGTTTATCTGTCAACTCTGCACTATGTAAAATTCCTTTGAACCCACCGATGCTTTCAAGCGGTAGAACCAAGCTATTGTGAGCAAAGCGAGGGTAAGCTGGATTCGCGATACGTTCAATCTTCTCACCATCCACATAGAATTCCGTTGATTGTGGTTTGGTCACGATAGAGATTTGATAACGTTTATTCTTTTCGAGTTTTTTCTTGAACTGGATATGGAACTGTTCAAATTGATAAGCAAGATAGCCGTCTTTATCAGCTAGATAGATACGGTTGTCTCCACTTGTTGAGAAGGTTTGTTCACCGTCTCCAGTGACAGTTACATCAAACTTCAAGACATGACTTGGACCAACATCACCAGCCAGGCCTTCAATACTACTGTCTTTATCAAATGCTAAACCTTGATCAGATGCTTTTACTTTCTTACTTGCATAGTTTTCCACTGTTTCAGGATTGATAGTAAACAAATCACTTTGATCAATCTCTTTATCAGGATTTGACTGTGGCGCATAAGGGCTCGTTGGTAGGGTGCGTTCTGCAAAGGTCGCAGCTGCACGGTCAGATCCCCAGGTGCGTTCTGCAGTGGTTTGCATGCTCTTGAAGAAGCGTTTGAAGATATCATAAGATGTCAAACCTGTCTCATGAAGATCAATATTGTCATTCCAAACTGCGTGGCCACCACCAATTACATTTGGATTTGATGCTTCTAGAAGTGGACCATGACCTGTTCGGAAATCATTTGGTGTCCACCTATTGTATTGTGTTTCATAGTTAGCATAGTCACCATAAGCTGTTTGACGATTATCACCATTTGGTACACTATAGGTTGGAATATCTGTTATGTTGATAATCTTAGCTCCCTGAGCAATAGCTTCTTTTGGTTGCTGCCAGCCAATACTCCAGATATCAACTTCTACATCTTTCCAATCAACCGCTGTTTTACCTCGTTTCGCACTAAGCGACCCCCAAATACGAGGTGTATAGCCTTTCCCTTTAATGTATTTAATAAGGTCATTGACATAACGACGATAGCTTTCTCTGCTTCCGTAGTATTCATCCGTTCCGATATGAACAGTAGACACCCCATGAAGTGGTGCATCTGGACCATCAAGAAGTTTGTCATAAACTGATTTGACAAAAGCCAGCGTTTCATCGTATTTATTATCTAGATCGAGCATGGCTACTCGCTCTACATTATGTTTACCTCTGTAATCGCTCAGGCTACCTTGATACATGAGGTCTGGACGAACTTTGACAAATGACAGAGCATGACCTGGTGTGTCAATTTCAGGTACTAGATTGATATGCAAGGCCTTAGCAAGTTTAATCAGATTTTGCATCTCTTCTTTAGTATAGTGCTCATCTGATGTTAATTTTTGACCATTCTTACCGACAATATCTGTCTCTACACGGAAACCTGTCTTAGCATGTTCTAGAACGTACTTAAGCTCTTCTTCTTGTGTTAGGTTCTTACCTGCTAAGTGCTCTTTTAGGAAGATATAGTTATCGTTGAGGTGCAACTGCAAGTCGTTCATCTTGTAGTAAGCCATGTTGAGCATGATGTCTACAAGGGTGTCATAAGGAATAAATTTACGACCTGTATCTAGCATAAAGCCACGGTGGCTGAAACTTGGGAAATCACGAATTTCTCCATTTTGGAGATTGCTTTCCCCCATTTGAAGAAGAGTACGAGTGGCGTAGAAGGCGCCTGTGTTCGTTGCAGCTTCGATGGTAATGACACCATCTTGAATAGTGATGCCATAACCTTCCTTACCATACCCCTTATTTTCAACTTTTTTAAATTCAATTCGTTTTTGAGCCTGCTTATCACCTGTCGCAAGTTCCAATCCACGGCTTGCAAGGTCTGACTGGTAGAAGGTTGCAGCCTGATCAAAGCCTGAATCTCCTGTCGCAAGAACTGTATCTGAAGTGATAGAAGATTGACCTTCTTTTCCATACCATTGTTGAACAGCTGGTGCTACTTTTGGTTTGACACCTACACCTTCGTCCTGATGTAGCCCCTTGATGACTACTTCAAATTCTTTAGTAAAGGTATGTGAATCTTTAATTTGCTCTACCATAACCTTAACGCGTTGATCAGTCAGAGGCTTATAAATGTGATTTTGAAGGTCAATCACACCTTGTTTGTTGCTACCTATAAGACTGACTTTTCCTGGTAAAGTTGGAAGTACTAAAGATTGTCCATCCTTAGCGACTGTCAATTCCGTAACTTGGCGAATATCTGTCACTTTAGTTGGATCAGGGATATTCGAATAAGCTCGAATTTCTTGAATACCAACGTTTCTCCAGCCCATTGTGCCCGCTTGATAGTCATTGATTTCTAACTTGAGATATTTAGCTTGAATACTATTGGCTAAGTCAACTTTCTCATCTAAAACAGGTTCTCCAGTCTTGGTATGAGCTAGTTTCCATTGTTTTTCTCCACTAGCATTTACATCATCTTGACCTGCATAGTAGAGGCTCCAAGATTTGATATTTGGATCATTTTGTCCCTTGCGGACACGGCGATCCCAATCAATCTCTACATGCCTAATAAGTGTAGTTTTTGGAAGAGTTAATTCGAAAGTTGGTTTGTTAATATTTGGATTTGTTGCCCAACGAGTATCAGGATCCCCATCTACTGCCTTGTCAGCAGTAAAAGGAGTTCCAGTTTCTGAGTCGTTTGCTTGGACAGTGACACCTTCTAAGTGGTTACGATCTTCTCTATCTTCAATTTGATTTTCAACCGGTTTGATTGTAGGTGTAGCTGGTTCTACAGGTTTAGAATCTGCTTTTGGTGTTTCAACCGGCTTCAGAGTCTCAGCTGGTTTGGGAGCTGTTGGAGTTGTTGCTGGGCTTGTTTCTTCAGTTGCTGCAGGACTTGTTCCTGCAGTATTTTCATGATTTTCATCATGACCTGTATCTGCCGTCGCTTCTGATTCAGCTTTCTTTAAAACAGCTGCTAAATCATCTGGCAACTTGTCTAAAGGCTGAGCTTGTGTGATTGTTCCTTCTTTCTCAGGTGTTCCAACTGTCTCTGCAGCTTGCACTACATTTGCACCAAAGATACTAGCACCGATCATTACAGAGGCTGCACCAATTGCAAATTTTCGAATACTATAGTGACAGCGTCTTTCAAAAAAATGTCTATCCATCTTTCTCCTATTCCTTTCTCCCACTTATTACAGTAAGCGGTCTCATTTTCCATTTGAAAATGGAGAGAACCTAGAGGTTCTCTCCAACTAAGTTATTTCTGTCTGAATTCTAGTTCCTGTAAGTTATAAAATTCAGTCTTCTTTAATTTTCTTTTCGTTTTGTCGCAAGGACAGCAGCAGATAAGGCAAGACCGACGCTAGCTAGGAAGATAGCTGTATCCGATTGGCTTTCTCCCGTTTCTGGCAATCTCTTCTGCTCTTCTGTTGAAACTGAAGTTTTAGATTCTGCAAGTTTTCCTTGACCCAATTGACTAATCCGATACTCAGGTTTTTCAATAGTTGGTGCTGCTTGATCGCCTGCTGTAGCCAATAGTCCTGTGTAGGCTGGCTTTTCGTTTACCAAAGCTTCTACTGCATTAGCTCCGCCTTTGTATTCTGGCAATTCATGAACTAAGGCCTCTACTGCATTGGCGCCACCTTTGTATTCTGGAACTTCATTGACAGCTGCTTCTTCACCTGCTGTTCCAACTGGTCCTTTATACTCAGGTACATCAAGAATTGGTGCTGCTTCTTCACCTGCTGTTCCAAGCGGGCCTTTATACTCAGGCAATTCAAGAATTGGTGCTGCCTCCTCACCTTTGCTACTTGTAGGAGCATCTGGTTTCACAGTCTGATCTTGTAGTTGGTTGAGATATTCTGCAAAATAGGCAACCATTCTTTCAGTCAAGAGATGGTTATCCGTAGCATATTTCATGCTAGCTACTACACTTGCTACTTCCTCTTGATTTTCTTTGCTGGTCAATTTTTGAGCTTTCGCTAAAGCTGTTTCATAACCTGACAAATCAAGAGCTGTTTCTGCCACCTGTGGACGACTAAAGATCAACTCAGCAGCGGCTTGATATTTATCCCCACCATCTCCATAAGACTTGGTACCTGTCAAAACAATTTTCTTAGCCTTAATTGTCTTACCAAAGTCAATATCTTTTGGTTTATTGTTATCTGGCCAATCAGTTGCAGTGAAAGTATGTTCTTTACCAGACTCATCTGTCACAACCAGTTTCACATCTCGCAAATTACCATTTGATCCTGATCCGCGTGGTACATAACGGAAGCCTGTGATTTCCGTCGCTTCTTTCAAGACCATAGTTGCAGGTTTACCAACATCTCCACCATTCCAAGACGTATGCCATAGACTTGATAAGTTACCATCAAAGGCATTGGCTAAATCTTCTCCCGCTTGCGCTGGAGCATTTAGACTTTCAAAGTCTTCTGCTACCAAGGCTGTTTTCTTTTGTACCAAGGCATTCTTCAGAGCGTCAATCTTAGCAATCTCAGCACGCGCTTCTTCCACGCTAATGTCATCATCTGCTTGACTGAGGTTAAAGACAGCTTCCTTCAAGGCATCCATAGATTCCTTAGTATAGTTGGTCATAGCAACCGTTGGCAAGTAGTTCTTCAGAGCATTTTCTGTCAACATCTTACCAGTTAGAGTGATTTCCTCGATTTGAAGTTTATCCATGATGAAGTCGTTGTAACCACGGAAGTTAGCATTTCCACCAGAATCTCCACGAGTATTGCTTGCGTTACCAGTTGAGTAGATACCCACCCAAGTATCGCCTGTTTCTGCACCTGTTACGAGGAAGGTTACCTTCTTGGCTTTCTTAGAATCTGTCCAAGTATTTGGTAGTTCATGCATTTCCAAATTGCTTGCTTGATTACCGCGACGACCTGACTGGAATTCTCCCTTACCGACTACAAAGGCATAGGTATTGTCAGAGCCTGCTTCGTATTCAAAAGTTACACGATAAGTCTTACCAGCTTCAAAACGGAAGTTTTGAGGAATTGTTTGGTAAACCAAGTTACGACGGCTAACTAGCCCATTTGTCTTCAATGACCAATTTCCTTCGATAACATCATCGACTTTCTTACCATTCCAATCACGTTGTGTATATGGATCATGTTTTTCAGATAAGTGAGTACGATTATCCTCAACTCCTTCGATACCACCAATTACAAATGGGAAAATACCTTGAGCGACATTTTCAAAGTCTTGTTTAAATGTTCCTTTAGCTGTATCATGATTATCTCCGTACATACTTGAATTGTTTTCAAAGGTACGAATTTCATCAAAGTAAGTTGCTTCATCACCAGCTTCACGACTCAAAGTAAGAGTGACATTTGATACATCTGAACCCGTTGTAAAGAAGGCATACATGTTTTGGAAGTAACTTGTATCATCAACTGTAGCATTGTCACGACGAGTATTATGGGCATAGGCCTTGACATAGTTAAGAGCTAGTGACTTATTGGTATAGCTAGTCACTTCTTTTTCACCAGTATTTACTGTGATACTTGCCTTAGCATTACTACGATTATCAACACCGACATAAACGGCATACTTAGTATTTGGTTTCAAGCCAGTCAGTTTCTGAGTAAGGCTGACTGTGCTCTTATTGCCTTGGATACGAAGCATTTCATTTGCGCCTTGTGATTTGACAATTTCTGCCTTAGAAACATCACCAGAAATAGTCCAGTGTTTCAAAGTTCCACTGTTAAATCCTTGGTCATAGATGTGCATGCCTTCGCTCCATGACATTTCAGGATTGGTTTGTTTTGAACGGTAGAGAACGTATGGTTGATTTGCAGTAAGATCAAGGGTAATCTTGCCATCTTTTACAGTTAATTCTTGCTCTTCTGTCTTACCTTGGTCAGTTAGCTTGTAAAGATAAACCTTACTCTTTGCCCAATCGCTAGGAAGCGTCCAAGTTGTTGCACCAGCTTGCGTATTGAAGTAGTACATCTTTTCCTTATCACTAGCAAGTTTCTTACCATTTGCATCCCAGTTCCATGGAGTCAAGTAAGCTGAACCATCTTGGATGACACGTCCATTGAGAGTCACTGTACGTTCACGGTATTGCGGGCTATTGACATCATTTGACTTACGAGTCACAACAACTTTGTTATTATCAGCATCTACCAATTCCACTCGCATTTCTGGAGTCCACTTATAAGTGCTACCGTTATCAGACATGGTGACTGGTGTACCATTTTCCCATTTACTTACAGTGAAGTGTTGGAAGTACTTGGTCATGACATCATGAGCAAATAAGTTGGTTACATAGCCATTGTAGTCACTTCTTCCTTGCCAACCTTCAAAGTCTTTCATGCTGTAGCCACCTAGAAGTGGATAGTTCGCTGCACCACCGTAACTTCTGTAATCCCCAACCCAAGAATCTTTTTGGTGGTTGCGGATAAAGCGCGTGATGGCACTGTTGATACCTTTATTAGTGTAGCCACCATAGGTCAAGTCAGCTGCCCAGTGTTGGAAGGTAGAGTCGTATTCACCACCATGACCCCACTCGATCGCAAAGCGCCAGCCTTGTTTGTTAATTTCTTTTGCAAGAACGTGAGTAGCCCAGGCACCGTTATCACCTGATTGGCCATTGCCCCAAACGTCCACATAGATAAAGTCGAGACCTTCACCAAGTTTGTTTTTCAATTCTTCCCAGCGAGCTAAGCGACCATGCGCCAAATCATAGGCAGCATCAATGTTAATACCTTGGTCTAGCCAGTTCCAACCATAACTATAGCTTCCATCTGGATTCTTACGAAGAATATTTTCGTTAAAGTATTTAGACTCAGGATAAGTTTCAGAAGCGTTGACGTGGATACCTAGATGAGCTCCATATTTCTTCGCTTTCTCAATCAAAGCCTTGAAATCTTCGACACCACCAATACGTTTACCAATATCAGCATAGTTCAAATGGCCTGAGTCATGACCTTCACTACCATAACCTTTGAGGAGAACACCTTGTCCAAGACCATCTGTATGGAGATTGATCTTCTTGATACCATCCAAGGTCATAAGGAATGGATTTTGTGCTTGAGAACCAAAGTTCATCGCGATACGGTAAGCTGTGATATCCTTGACTTTTTCCCAGCCTTGAGGGTTGTTCATGATACTACGATAAGCAATGGCACCATCTTGCCAGTCCACTTTTTTATCCGCATTAGCATCTTCAGTAATCACAACCTTAGCACTTGGAAGTTCTTTAGTGTACTCTGGGAAGACAATACCCTTATAAGCTTTTTCCCATTGCCACTCAGAACTATGAATTCCGACATAGTTGGCATTTCCAACGGTTTCTTTATAAGCCGTCAAACGGGTCCAGTCATTAGAGCCACCACCGTAACTGTTTTGAGAATTACTCCAAACACCTGCAGCAAGCTTATCTGTAGAAACAAATCCATACATGTAACCCTTAGCCAAATCCTTCATTGGATTGGTTACTTCAATATGATCATCCCCGCTGACATGCGTATTGTTTGACATAGTTGCCCCATCAAACTTAGCACCAGCTTGCTCACTAGAAACAGATACTAAAGCATTCCCGAGGAAACTAATAGTAGAGAGTAATTTTCTTTCATCGTCAATCTTTTGACCTGGAGTGACTTGATTGTGGTTGACAATCTTAGTTACATCAAAATGTAATTGATTGTCCACAACTTGCAGACGAACTGTCATATCCGCATTGATAAGATTAGCCTCATCACGGAGTTTCATTTCATATTCTGCAGTTGTTTCATTGATTTTCTTATAAGTAACCTCAGGGGTGATTTTATGGTTATTGATAAATACTTTATTGAACTGTTGAACCTGTCCAGGCAAAGTATGGCCATTCAGCGTGTATTCCTTAACACGTGGAAAGGCTTGGTCAATCACCGCTTTTAGTACTTTAGATTGGATAGTATCATAAGTCACTTTACTGTCATCTACTACCGCACCAGTTTCTTTTTCAGCAGTAGCTTCAGTATTTTGAACTCCATCCTGATTGTCAGTCTTAATATTTACAACTGTCTTTTCAGTACCATATGTACCAGCTTTAAGTAAGATTTTCTTTTCATTTTTAAGATTTTCATTAACAGCAGCTGGCAAAGTAACCGTATCAAAAAGCTTTACATCATTATTTGTTGCATTCAGCTGACCATCTGATTTTAAGCTAATAGTCAGATGATTCACTGAGCCATTTACTGGAGCTGCAACACGGCCTCCCTGATACCATGTGCTATTACCTGGTGTCTTATATTCCCAGAACCAACCTTCTTTGTCATATCCAACAAAGACATTATTATTTGTATCTTTAAATTTCAAGAAAACACCAAAACGTGATTTGCCTGTTTCAGATTCTTCTTTGAAAGTGAGATCTACATTCGCATTCCCATTCGCATCCACAGTCAATCCTTGCTTTTCAAACAAAGCTGGTTTGCTAGCATTGTCATTTTGATCTGTTGAAGATAACTTATTGTAACGAACACCATTTTCTTCACGAATAGCAACAGTCCCTTGCTGTTCTTTTCTTGCTACAGTTTGCCATTCAGGAGTGACTTCCTTTGGTGTCTCTGGCTTAGCTGTCGCTGGTTTTTCTTCTTTCGGCTTATCTGCTTTTGGCTTTTCTTCAACTGGTTTTTCAGTTTCCTCTAAATTCGCTGGTTTTGAACTAGAGATTCCCTTAATATGATCTTGAATCCATTTTAATTGAGCTGGAGAGAAAAGGATCCCTCCACTACGGACACCGACCACACCATTTTGATGAACGCCAATCAATTTACCATCCGTGTCAAAGATACCGCCACCGCTAGCACCTGGTTGTCCACCTTGATAACCAACTCCTTGAACACCTTCACCATAAGATTCAGCAAAATCCACAGCAGTGTTAATAACTGGCGCCAACTTACCAGCAGGATAGCCAAACATATTGACTTTATCCCCAACTTTCTTAACAACTGGCTTTTCAGTAACTTCAACAGGAGCATTTTCAAGAACTGTACGCAATCTCACAAGAGCCAAATCGTTCTTATAGCCCTTTAGATAACCATCTCTATCCCAGTGAATCACATCTTTTTTACTAAATTTTACATCATCTAAACCAGGGTAGGATATACTAAAAATATCGCCATCCCCTTTATCATTATCCACAACTTTACGGATATTTCCATCTTGTTGATCCTTGATAAAGTTGTGAGAAACAGTCAAAACAAGATCCTTACCAATGACAATACCACTACCTTCTCCTGATGGAGTCTTAATCTTAACAGTAGCGCCATAGTTCAATTCTCCATTTTTTGTTTTGGCAACATCTTCAGGAACTAGACTACCAGTATCTTGTGCTAATTGATCTTTATTTACCTCTTTACCATTATCAGTAGCTTTTTCAACTTTACCTTCTAATTCTTTCGGCAACTTGTCAGTAGTTTCTTTGTTTTCCTTTTCAAGAGCTAGTAACTCTTCTTCAGTTTTTGGTCCATCCGTTGTTTCAGCAGAACCTGGATTTGCTGCTGCAGCTTCCTTATCGAACTCCCGTCCATTATCGCTCGCTTTTTTATCCAAATCAGCCAGCTCACTTGGCAAATTATCTGTTGAGCCAACTGTTGGTGTGTTAGCCAATACTGGAGCCGTAGCAAAAAAACTAGCCCCAATCATAACTGAAGCAGCACCTAGTGCAAATTTACGAATGCTGTATGTACATCGTTTTTCAAAAAATCGTTTATCCATTAACTCCTGATTCCTTTCACCAATCTTCGTAAGCGTTTACATTTCTTATTCGAAAAATACTCCTTTCTATCTGAAAAGTGCAATGCTTAACGTTTATAAAAATAATTACACTTTTAATATAACAATTTTTAATAGATAAAGCAATAGAAAAGCTAGGAAAATTGCTAATTTTTTTCTTCATTCTGACAAAACCATACTCTGAAATTAAGGGGAAAATTGTCACATAATAAAAAGGATTTAGCATTCCTATCGAATGCCAAACCCTTTATCAATCAGTTTCTATAGATGATTAAAATCTATTTCACATGTTTTGCGAGTTCTTCTTGCGCTTTTTTATTGGATTCTTCTTTTTCTTTCATCCATTTATCTTGAGCTTTTTGGTATTCATCAGCAGTAACTGCCTTGTCTTGAAGTTCCAAGTATTTGTAAAGGAGCGGATCGCTTGTCCCCTTGTTACCAGAGAAGGCAAACGGCATCGTAAATGGTACCATCTTAGACAAGATTGGGCGACCAGTGAGTGATGTTGTTGGAATAATCAAGGCACTATCTGTCAACCAAGCTTGGGCTACAGCATACTTATCATAACGTTTTGCTACATCTATTGTCTCGTTTTCAGCTTCAATTACCAATTTCTCATAGTCGTTTAGACCAACCTTCTTAGCTGCAGCATTATCTGTACCAGAATCAAAGCCAAGGTAGGTTTTAGTGTTTTCACCAACTGATGGTTTGATAATATCGAGGTAAGTAGATGGATCCGCAAAGTCTGGAGTCCAACCAACATTATCTGAAATATCCCAATCTTCCCCAGCTGCTGTTTCAGCAAAGTAGGTAATATTCAAGACTTCATCTTTTTGTAGTTGTTGAATATCAATTACGACATTATCTGCACCCAAGGTTTCTTCAACCGATTGTTTGAAAGACTGTACACGTTGAACTTTTGTAGTTGCTGTCTGGTCAACTGGCATATCTAGGTGAATTGGGAATTGTACTCCCTCAGCTTGTAGAGCTGACTTAGCTTTAGCAAATTCTGCCTTGGCTTTTTCAGGATTATATAGTCCATCTTGGGCATCAGCAAGGTTCACATCCTTCCATTCATCCCCATAAGTCACCAATTTTTCTTTGACCATATCGCCAAAGTTTTTCCCATCTGCTTGGACAAATGTTGGTGGTACAAAAAGATTACGCAAAATTTTGCTTGCACCACTGGCACCGTTCACTTGTGAAGCATAGGCCGTACGATCAAAACCAAAAGCAATAGCTTGGCGGAAATCCTTGTTTAAGAGAGCCTTTTTAGTAGAGGTCTTTTGTTCGTCACTAGTCTTAGAAGTATATTTATAGGACTGGCGGTCAATATTTGTACCAACTAGATAAGTCGTAGAGTCTTGTTGGGTATAGACAATATTATCCTTCATCGTTTTTTCAAGTTCTGCGAAACTTGCACTTGTTGGATAGAGGCGGGCTGCTGTAAGGCTACCATCTTTAAAGTTTTCTGCAGGTTTGCTGGTATCTTGACCATCCCAGAATGACAATTTTATCTTATCAACATGAACATTATCCTTATCCCAGTAGTTAGGATTTTTTGCAAATTCAACGGAAGATTTAGCCACAAGAGATTTTAACAAATAAGGACCATTATACAAGATACTGCTTGGATCTGTCGCTTTAGCAAAATCATCCCCTTTTGAGTTCAAAAACTCTTCATTAACTGGTGCCAAGACACCCATTGTTGTTTTAGAATTCCAAAAACTTTCAGGTTTGTTCAAAGTGTATTGGACTGTTTGATCGTCAAGGGCTTTAATTCCAACTTGAGAAAAATCTTTATTTTCCCCTTTAGCATAAGCATCCAGACCCTTGATTGAATCTTGTACCAAGTAAAGAGCTTGTGATTTCTTATCTGTTGCATATTTAAGACCTGTTACAAAGTCTTGAGCCTTGACAGGAGCATATTCTTCACCTTCAGATGTGTACCACTTGGCATCCTGACGAATCTTATAAGTGTAGATCAAACCATCTTTAGAAACTGACCAGTCCTCTGCCATAGAGGGAACAAGATTCCCATAACGGTCATTTTCAAGCAATCCATCAATGACGTTACTAGTAATGTTTGAAGTAGCTGCCTTGCTGGTTGTCAAATAGTTGAGATTATCTGGGTCTGTCTCGTAGGTAAATGCAAAAGTCTGCTCACCTTTAGTAGCAGAACCACCAGAACAAGCCGCTAAGACACCAGCTGCTAATAAAGTGACTCCCGCAAGAGCCAATACTTTCCTTGTTTTCATAGTATCCTCCTTTGTTTTTCTATCCATTATAGACCCTTTGCAATCTATTGTCAATATATTTTTCTGAATTTTCATTTTTAGTTGTTATTTTCTGATAACTATCGAATCTTATTTCATTTTTTAATCTCTTTTTAACTATAAGAAAAGAGGGAATTCAGTAACTCCCTCATCCATCTATTTAAATCATTTTTAGATTCATTAATTGAAAGCTTGCAATGCGGAAAGAAGATAAGAACCCTCACGAATTTTTTGACCTACGGCCTTAGCATTTTTGACCAAACCCTGATACTCTTCTTGAGACAAATGTTCCAATACTTCTTCCAAGTCAAGTAAACTCTCAATACTAATTCCACACTCTTTTTCTAAGACGAAATTAGCCAAAGCAGATTGCCCCCAGACAATAATAGGGAAACCAGAAGCCAAATAAAGGGAGGCCTTGTGGGAATTATTGTATCTCAAATACTCACCAAACACTCCGCTACAAGTTTTAGAACTATCACCGTCCCAAACCAAACCAAAGCTTCCTTCTAATGCTGATGGTAGTTCATCTGGAAGAAAGGAACCAAAATAGGTTGCATTTGATAGCTTTCTAGACTCATCAAAACCAACACCATAGAGGTTATATGCCGGTCTTGCAGGCAACTCATATAAGTAACCTGCTTTTTCTTGGGCTAAATTTCCAGCTACAATAATAGCCCCTTCCTTAGATAAATCTTCTTTATCCTGATAATTCGGGATCAGATAGTCAAAAATGCCTAAACTAACTATTTTTTTCTCAGAAATCCCCTTATCAACAAGCACTGATTTCATAACTGGATTATGAGCAATAAGACCATCAGCTTGTTTCAAAAGACTAGACTCTTGAAGATGAACACGAATCTTATGCTTCAAGGGTAATGTATCCAAATTAGCATAGCGCAAAACTTCTAAATCATGGATAATAAAGTGAACCTTCACTCCTTTACGTTGGATTCTTTTGACTAAATGAGTCGTAAAGAAACTATGATGAAGCATAGGAAATTGAATCAGTAGCTGATCCCCTTCCTTCAACTTAGATATAGCCTTGGATAGGGCTTTAGCCTTGTGTCGTTGAGCCTTAATAGTCCCCATTTGATACCAATCATCTACCATCAATAATAAAGGACTATAGCCCTCACGAACTACTATTTCTTCAACATCGTTTCGAGCCTTATTTCCCGCATTTCGTGCACCAGAATCCTTCAAAAATTCTTCTTTTAAATAATATTTCATCGATCAATTTCATCGATCAATTTTATTCTTCATTATCTTATTTAAACTCTTTCTCCACAACCTCAAGAGCACGTTCAATGACTACATGCATGTCGTAGTATTTATAATCGGCCAAACGTCCGCAGAAAATTACTTTATCATTTTGTGCTGCTTCTTCTTGATATTTAGCAAACATGGCATTGTTTCTCTCATCATTGATCGGATAATAAGGCTCATCTCCACGTTTCCAATCAGCTGGGTATTCACGAGTAATAACCGTTTTATCTTGTGTTCCGTACTCAAAATGTTTATGCTCAATAATACGAGTATAAGGAATTTCTCGCTCTGTGTAGTTAACAACTGCATTTCCTTGATAGTTCTCCTCATCAAGAACTTCATGCTCAAAACGAAGACTACGGTATTCTAACTCCCCGTGTTTGTAGTCAAAGTATTGATCAATCATTCCAGTAAAGACAACTTTATTAGCTGATTTTTCCAGCTCTTCACGATTTGCAAAGAAATCAACCCCAAGCTCTACTTCTACATCGCCCAACATGTTTTCAATGATGACGTTATAGCCACCGATTGGAATACCTTGGTAACGGTCATTGAAGTAGTTATTATCAAATGTTAGACGAACTGGTAGACGTTTAATGATAAACGGTGGAAGGTCAGTCGTAGAACGTCCCCATTGCTTTTCAGTATATCCTTTAATCAACTTTTCATAAATATCTGGACCAATCAACTTGATAGCCTGTTCTTCCAAGTTTTTAGGTTCAACGTCCTTCATATGAGCCGTTTGCTCAGCAATCTTATCTTTAACTTCTTGAGGAGTTTTTGTCCCCCACATAGCATAGAAAGTATTCATATTGAAAGGTAGGTTATAAAGGCTACCCTTGTAATTAGCTACAGGCGAATTGATATAGTTGTTAAATTCAGCAAATTGATTAACATAATCCCAGACTTTCTTGTTAGAAGTATGAAAGATATGTGCACCATACTTATGAACATTAACACCTTCTACATTCTCACAGTAGATATTCCCACCAATGTGGTCACGTTTATCAATAACTTTTACTTTTTTTCCACGCTTGGTTGCTTCGTAAGCAAAAATTGCTCCAGACAAACCAGCACCAACGATTAGATAATCGTACATAGTTAACTCCATTATTTCTTAATAATTTGTTTTAGTTCTTTTACATCTACCACTTTCAAAGATAGAATTGTAAAAAGATAAATGATTCCACCAAGCACTGCAAAGACTAGAACATTCAGAGTTGGTGAAAAATGTATAACTGTTTTTGAACCTAGCAGTATACCGTACATGATAGCTGATGCTAGAACAATTTTTGTCATAGATCCGATAATAGGAACTTCTTTTAGGTATCTGCTAGTAAAGTATAATTGTATCGCCCATACTAACGCCTCTGTCAATACAGAAACAATGGCTGCTCCGATATATCCAAGTTTTGGAAGGAATAGTAAATTCAAACCTACACTGATAATGGCAGGAGCTGTTGTTGAAATCATGAATTCTTTATTTTGATTGTGAGGTATCAGCATCTGAATTCCCATGATATTGGTCCAACCGATAAAGAACATACGGAAGATCATAATGGCGATTGCATAACGTGCATCCTGAAAATCTTGACCAAGGAAAAACTGAACAAAATCGTCATTGACAATCAAGATTCCTGCCATCATTGGGAAAATCACTAAATTATAAACGAGGAAGGACATTTCATGCATCTTATTGACTGCCTTATAATCACCTGTCACTAACAAATGAGCGACGCGTGGTAACATAACGCTTCCCAAGGAAGTTACCAAGGTCAGAAGTATATTTACCAACTTTAGAGCCTGATCATAAATCCCTACATCTTTTGTAGAAGCTAATGCTCCGAGCATGGTACGATCAAGCGTAACATACAAGGAAATTGCTACTTGCGGAAGGAACAATAATATGACAGGCTTCACATGATGCCTAGCATATTCTATGTCAAAATGCAGTTTACCGATAAGCTCCTGAGCAGGTAACCACATACTTAGTTGCCCCAAAAGTTCAAATATGGTTAGCAAAAAAACATAGAGATATAGGTCATTTGCAGATTTAACAAAGAGGAAGATTGAAATGACTCCAACGATCTTGACCGTGATATTTCGAACAGTAATCTTTCGAAAATCTTCCAACCCTTGAAAGAGCCAGGAAATGTCTAAACCTTTTGAAACTAAACTCAAGCCTAGAATGTAGGCTACTGGATTTTTCATAACAGGAAGAGTCAGACAAAGAAGAGCATACATGGACATAGAAATAACTGTTGCACCTAATTGCAGAGAGTAGATCCCCCAAAAGTTTTTTTCAATTTCCTTGCGATGTCCTGAAATGACCTTGGTCCCATAGTTAGCAACTCCTAGCGTCGCTAAGAGGATGAAGTAGGTGACAATGGAATTAAAGTATCCGTACGTCCCTAAATCATCCGAAGAAAAGACCCGTGTTACATAGGGAGTCGTAATAATCGGGAGTAAAATCACCAACAGTTGGTAAGATAGATTGTAGGCGTAGTTTTTTAGTACTTTCATCTCAACCTGCCCTATTATAATCAATCAGTGACATTGAAAATCGTGAACGAACATACTTATAATGGGCAATTCTTCTAAACGCTTCTTTCATATTTCCTCTTTCCTACAATTTTTTGACACTTGTTGCAAATTAAATTGGATCTATGTATCATACTATCGTAGCAACAAATACAATTCAGGGCTAAGCATAAAAATAAGGTATTTTAGTTTTAGTTTCAATGATAACTTACTATTCTTTAATAAGTCACTCATTTCGACTCTCAACAACACTTTATCTTTTGAAAAATCTTTTAAGCCTGAGTCAGCTTTTGCACCAATTACTACAAAGCCACCTAATAATTTTTTAGCTTGCAAAGCTTGCTTTAATTCTGGGCTCTGAATGTACTCTCTTTTAATAACTTCCTCATTTTTTGCAACAGCTTTAAAGAAATCATATCTTTTTTCAGTAAATGTTGAACGAACTATACTCCCTTCCCTACGATAGTAATTGTAGGTTTCAAGTGGACTGATCACGATTCTTTCAGCTAAGGCAAGATGTTCTGCTACAACATAAAAATCCTCATAGATTTTCCCGACTGGAAATGGAACGCGCTCCAAGATGCATTTCCGATAAAGTTTTGCACAGGCAGAAACCGTTGCAACTTTGTCATCCAACATTAGTTGTAGAGCCTTTTCTTTTGTAATCACACTCAAGCTTTCATAATCTGACTTCTTAAGATGATGGGAACTATAATCATTATATTTTGAAGTAGCTTTAACCTTTGTTGAAATCAAGTCTGCTTGATGTGTTTCCTGAATTTTCACGATTAACTCTAGAGTATATTCTTCAAGATAATCATCTGGATCTAAAAAGAAAATCCAGTCTGAGCTCGCTTTAGATACTCCAAAGTTACGCGCATCAGATAACCCACCATTTTCTTTGTGGAAAACATGGATATTTTCATATTGCTTTGCATAATCTTCGCATAATAGAGGAGAACCATCTGTAGAACCATCATTTACAAGGATTATCTCAAAGTTTTGATAGGTCTGTTTAATTAAGCTTTCTATCGCATAATGCAGATAGTCTGCAACATTATAAACCGGAACAACGATGCTGATAAACATCCTAAATGCCTCTCTCTTTTTCTTTCTTTTCAGAGTATTTCTTCAAAATCGGATTAAAAATTATCCCCAAAGCAAAGTTAGTCCTATAATTTAAGTAAGACAATCTGTCAAATTTTTTCGTAGTAATATAGTCATATGAACTTTTCTCAATTTTGCTATATAGTTCCTTCAAGAGTGTTTCGGAATCGTTAACCATCCAAGACAAGTCAACCTGCAAACTGATGAGATAAACTAAGGTTTCAGAAACTACTCGGTTTAAAACGGGTTCACTTTCAATTTTTGTAAAATAATCTAGAACTGAATTTGTAACAGTCAAATGATAACCGACATTCCGCTTCATACTCTCGATATTCATACTTTGCTCTGGTCTACCTATGTAGTATTGATAAATATCATAATTCCAATAACTGAAACTATGAACATACTCCAAAGGAAAGAGTGTGTATTGAATATCAACATAAAATGTTTTTTCACTTAAACGAATCTTGTTTTCCGACAAGATTGATGTCTTATAAGTAACCGAGTGCATCGGGATGCGAACGTCCGGAATTCCCTTGTGTTTTTTGCCAATTTCATACTTATCTACGAAGTCATTTCGTACCGTAGTATTGTTATAGACATGCTGCTCTGTAAAATCTGTAATCACCATATCTACATCAACAGTTTCAAGAGTATCTAAAAACTTTTCAAATTCTGATGGAATAACCCAGTCATCCCCATCAATCACTTTAAAAAATTTCCCCTTTGCTTCTTGAATACCGCGATTGATTGTCGAACCATGACCGCCGTTTTCTTTTGTAATGACACGGCCATCTAGCAACGAATCTTTGGCTAGTATCTTTTCTGCTACTAAAGCCGTATCGTCTGTACTTCCATCATTGACAACCAGTACTTCAAATTTATTTTTATAATCCGGGTGTACTTGTTGAAAAGACTCCAGCCCTTTTGAAATGTAGTCCTGAATATTATAACTGGGCATTACAATTGTTAACAAACAATCCTTCATCCTATCTCCTAAATCGTCTCAATTAGTTCAAGCCACTGCTTGAGAATTTTATCTTTATTAAATTTATCCAAATTGTCTTTTGCATGTTCTGAGAAAGACTGTCTCAAAACTTCATCTTCCATCAGTTCAAGCAATTTTTCGCTCAACTTGTCCGTATTATAACACTCAACCAGATAGCCATTAACTCCATCTTCGATAATTTCATTAGGTCCTGTCGGACAACTGAAGCTAACTATAGGAAGATTGTATTGTTGAGCTTCTAACAATACCAAGGGTAAACCTTCGTAACGAGAAGTCATGACATAAATCCCTTTATCTCCATAAATCAAATCCTGATTTTTTTCAAGTCCTTTTATGACTAACTTTTCCTGTAAAGCATTTTCGTTGATTAAATCTCTGATTTTGTCTACTTCATCTTGATCGCCGGAACCGTAGATTTCCCAAATCCAGTCAGACCTTTTAGCTAACACTTTTTTCGCGACTTGAACAAGATAATCATATCCTTTTTGATAATCGAAGCGACCTACTGTTACAATTTTCGCTGACTCATCGTTATAAGCTACATTGGAAATACCATCATCTTTCCAATTATAGATGTAATCAATTTTTTCCTCAGAAATACCATATTTTTTTATGTAATTTCTACAATCTTCTTGTGTGAGAGTAATAATCTTGTCTGCAAATTTAGCACCAACATATCTCTGGACTTTTTGAGAAAATTCTCTATTATCCGTAATTGAATTAGTATGATCACACAAAACTACTTTAGTTTGAGTCCCTATTCCTGCAAAAGATAAAAATACATTAGCGGATATCCCTATCCCAAAGGCTACCTCTATCTCATTATCTCTAAAATATTTTTTTAACATTTTTGAGATTTTTAAAATATTCTTAGACAAGCGTACTCTATGGTCAAAAAAGTTGGAGTATTTTACCTGAGAATTGATTTTAAAGAATAAGTCCGATTGCTTTGTTGTAATCCCAATCAAATGAACTTCATACTTTTTTGTAAGTTCGTTTGCTAACGATATAGCAACTCGCTCACCGCCACCAGAGTCATCCAAAATCCATTTCACTAAAGCGATTTTTTTCATGTTTCAACTACTCCCATTCTTCATTATCACCAAGAGATATTATCTTATAGTGATGTTGGTTTCGCTTATCTTCTGGAGGTAACTGCATATAATTCTCTCCATAAATTGCTACTAAATATTCTTTATACTTACGAGGACAACTCAGATCAATCTCTTCAAACTTTAATGATACTGGATCTCCAAAATAATCTGAAGGTACGATTTCTCTAAGTTTATATGCTCCTGTATAATTTCCTGCAAAAGCTTCCTTAAACGAATATTTTTTTAACGTTTGTAAATATTTTTTCTGTGCCCAGTTAAAAGAAATAATCTTTTCAATATTAACAACGTTCGCAAAAGCAATAATTATCTTCTCAATTAATGGTCGATTTTCTTTTTTCTGATTCACCAAACTATTGAATTGCGAGAGTTGAACCATCATCCTAGCGTACAAGTACCTAAAAGAATGAATTTTTTTCTTTAAAACATTAGATGGCATACCATCCAACGGAAAAATGTCTATCCACAAACTTTCTACCAATTCTTCTTTACTATAATTCATGATAATTTTTGTAGAATCATCTCGGATCACAGAGAAAGCTTTTTTGTAGTTTAATGTATCTTCGCTTAAAAACTTGTAGTTTTCTGGCAAAACATTTGAAGCTATTTTTTTAAATTTTTCATAATCTTCTCTTGGCATGCCAATATCGATGTCATCATCCCAAGGTATGAAACCTTTATGACGTACCGCTCCTAGCAAGGTTCCCCCTAGAGCATAGTAGGTTAGGTTATTTTCTTCGCAAATATTAATAAACTCTTTCAAAATAGATAAAATCTTATCTTGAATGATTTTGATATCCGACATACTTTCCTCCTAAGTAAAAGGCAAGTCTGAAAAGAACTGATAAATGTTCTTTAAAAGAAGATCCGTTTTACTATAATCGATAAAATCAAAAGGGAAATTCTTATTATAGAAAAAACCTGTGATAAACGATATACTAAGCAAGCTAAGCTCTAGGCCATAAACTAGGCTACGATTCGATAAGATTTTCAACTGCGCTCGATATGTAAACAATATGAATGAAGAAATTACAATCATTGGCAAGAGTAAAAAAAGATTCCTATCATATATATTTCGAAACGGCACAGACCCCATTGATAATAATGTTAAATAATAAGTCATCTTGACAAAAGATATTTTCCAATCATCAATCTCTTTAATAGTTCTACTCAAAACAAAATATTGAATTAAAAATAAAATCATTAGAACCACACCAATATATAACCTCACTGTTAGAGTAGTATTAAAGAGCTCTGCATACGATGCGTTATCAGAGTAAATATCAATTTTTCTAATAAAAGATTGAAAGAAACTAATACCCGTCCATTCTGCAAATATTGGTGTTAATTTTATTATGATTGGAAAACCCAATAAAACAAGTAAACTCTTTCCTAGCGTAATCTTTTTCAGGTAGAAAAAAATGAATCTCAGAGCAACAAAATAAACAACAGCCGAATGAATGCTTATTGGAACTATGTACCATAGCATCATCCAATTCTTTGTATAATTATATTTCGATTCCAAATACATAATTAACATTATCAGAGAAATTGCCATACAAAATCTCATGCCACTAGTGGTATATCTATAGTTATTTAACAAACAAACTGTAATTAGAATCAGAATATAGGTTAACTTAGAGTAGTTTTTATAGGACTTAAACAAATCAACAACAACATAACCAAAGCTAAAATATGTCACAAACGCTGAAATAAAACTAAGCAAACTATAATGATGAGTATTTCTGACAAAATACATCAATGAAGTAAATACCGGAACAGAACCATAATCATATCTACCAACTCTAAATCCTGATGCAAAAGCTTGAAACATTGAAATAATGTTATCAAAATTAGTTAGTACTTGTGTTGCTCTAAAATGAAACGCTCCATCATCTAATGGATGAGGGATATAACGCAAAGCTATTATAGAAATCGATAAACACGCAAGTACTAAATAAGTTACCGAAAACCTTCTGTCGTTTACTATTCCTACCATGCTTAAAAACAAAGATAAAACTGGGAAGACTAAAAAAATTAAAAAAGTAAGTAATAATAAAATCATGATCTAAAAACTCTGTCCATATTTTTTCCCGAAAAATTTTGCTTGTAAGAAGGATTTTCCTTTTTGAATCAAGTCAATTTTCTCCATATAGATAAACGGTATCTCTTTTACTCGCAAATCTTGTTTCGCAATCCAAACATTAAACAAGCGTTCGCTTACACGTCCAAACAATCTCGCATCAAAAGCCGAATAACCTGTAATATCCAACCGTTTATATAACTCATTAATAATTGGAAATAACCACTCACAATATGCAGCTACATTATCTTTTGACATAATAAACATGTTAAACATATAGCCACTACGTTGTTTCATCACTTTATCAAATGTATCAATATAATCAGGATTTAATTCACTAATGATTTGGCGAGTGACATCTAAATGACCTCCATCATGAGTATGTGCATAGTGAGAATAGAGAGTCTCAATATAGTATTTTCTTTTACAGGGAACAACAACATCATAGTCCAGCATCATTTTTTCGACCTCTGATTTAGATAAAATAATGCTATCCATATTGATTTCTTCACGATAAGCTTGACTCTTAGATGTGAAATAACGACGGTAATGTACCAATCCAAGATAGTCACATTCTAAGTTTTTCCATGCCCAATAAAGTCCAGTTAATTCACAATAATAGGGATTCAAACACGAAATGTTGTCCCCTTCATTGTCACATTGGTATCCTAATTTCTCTTTTCCTTCACTACCAACATGAATAGGTAAATAAAGTTCAGTATCATCTGGCATTGTAAATTTCTTGTGTGTTGCAACGATAATTTTATAATTTTTTGTCATTTTAAAATCCAGTTAAACTTCCTACATTTATTGAAGGTAATTTGCATATATTGACATTCTATTTAATATTTCAATTAAAAAGATTATCAAACTAACAATTAATAAATACTGTTCCTAATTTTAAAAATGAAATCGAATACCAAAGTCATATTATTCGTACTCAATTTCACTTTCTAAATATCACATTCCATAATAGCAAAAACCCTATACTTAATGTGCCCCTTCTCTAGTTAAAACTTGTTTTATGGTTAAAAAGATAATTTTAATATCCAACCAAAATGACTGATTTTTAGGATAATACAATTCCATTTCACAGCGTTCAGGGTAGAACACATCACTTCTACCTGAAACTTGCCATATACCAGTGATACCAGGACGAACAGATAATAAAATTCTACGTTCTTCCTCAGTATACTCGTCTAACTCATTATCAAGAATCGGCCTCGGTCCAATAAGACTCATATCACCTAGCAATAAATTTATAAATTGAGGAAGTTCATCAATACTAGTTTTTCTTATGAAATCACCAATATTTGTAAGCCTTGGATCCTCATCTGGAGGTAATTTATAGCTATTTTTTTTATATTTTTCATACAGTTCTTCATTAAGTTCCAAGATTTCCTCTGCATTTTCAACCATTGATCTAAATTTAATAATTTTAAATTTTTTCCCTCCAAGACCTGCTCTATATTGTGTAAAAAAGATACTTCCCTTATATCCTTTTATTTTGTAAATAATTAAAATAATTAGATAAGAAGGCAGTACTATAAATATAGTTCCAAGAAATCCAATAATAAAATCCATAATCCTTTTAAAACTAATATAGATAACGTTATTCCGTTTCACTTAAAATCCCCTCTCATGTAGTAAACTAAAACAGTTTAAATTCTATGAGATATTTTTATCCCTTTCTCTTCCATAACTACTTCCTTAGTCTATCCCTTATTTTTTACCGTAAGAACCATACTCACCGTAAGAACCATATTTCTCAGCTGAAGTATTGAATTTATTTAATACAACTCCCAAAAATGGCTTATTCGTTTGTTCCAATTGATCTTTAGCCTTGAGAACATCTTTTCTGTTAGCCTCTCCTGCCGCAGTAACTAAAACAGATGCATCACATTTTTGTGTGATAATAGCTGCGTCGATAACGATGCCAATAGGCGCTGTATCAACAATAATATAATCAAAATATTTGCGAAGTGTATCAATCATAGTACTGAAGTTTTCACTTTGCAATAAAGCAGTTGGGTTGGGTGAAATAGACCCAGCTTGAACTACAAATAGATTTTCAACATTGGTATCACATAGACCATGAGATAGATCTGTTGTTCCAGATAAAAACTCTGTCAATCCAGTTATTTTTTCACGTGATTTGAAGACACCTGACATGACAGAATTCCGAATATCAGCATCTACTAACAAGGTCTTATAACCTGCACGTGCGAAGGCCCAAGCAATATTTGTAGCAGTCGTTGACTTTCCTTCACCCGGTTTCACAGAGGTGATAGAAATCACTTGTAAATTATTTCCACTCAATTGTATATTCGTACGCAAGGCATTATAGTATTCTTCCGCTTTTTTGGCCAGATCTAATTTTTTCTGTGCTATTTCTAATGTCGGCATATCTCTCTCCTATTTCAATTTATCCAAATTTGGAACAACTCCCAACAATGCGATTTGCATAACGTCTTCAATATCCTCTGGACGTTTCACTCGTGTATCAACCAGTTCAACGATAAGAACAGCGATAACTGTAAAGACTGTTCCTCCAAGTAGACCTATAATTGTATTTTTACGAATATTTGGAGAAGATGGTACTGTAGCCGGACGAGCTTCTTCAAGTGTTGTGACATCAGAAACGCGTGTGATACTGATAATCTTTTCAGCTGCTACTTCTCTCAATGAGTTAGCAATACGACTAGCTTCCTCAGGGACTCTATCATTAACGGAAATAGATACGATACGAGTATCGACTGGTACAGTTACCTTGACTTTACTAGCCAAAGCTTTTGGTGATAGATCTAATTTCAAATTAGATGTAACTTTTTCCAAAACATCTTGAGACAAAATAATTTCACGATAGTCTTTAACTAAGTATGATCCAGCTTGCAAGTCTTGGTTTGTCAAACCAGGCTTATCTCCCTGATTACGGTTGACTACATAAATCCGTGTAGTACTAGTGAACTCCGGTTTTACGATAAAAGCACTGTAGGCAAAAGCTAAAGCTCCAACTACAATCGCTACCAATGCAATTAGAATTTTTCTTTTCCAAAAAATTTTAAGCAGGTGAAATACATCGATTTCCATAGTATTTTGTTCTTTCATATTTTCTCCTAAATTATTTGATCCATTATAATTTTCCTAGGGTTCTCTACAAATAGCTCCTCCGCCTTGGCCCTACCATACTTTTTAGAAATAATCTGATAAGCATCCTCCATATAGGGAGGTCTACTATCTAGGTTATGCATATCACTTGCAATGACATGAACCAGGTCTCTCTCCAAAAAATATTGGGCTCTCTTTTTCATGAATTTATAGGTTTCACCAAAGAGCTTAGGTTTTAGAACATGAGAACTATTTACTTGCGTATAGCATCCCATATCAATCAGTTCCTGAACACGTTTTTCATTGTTTTCCAGAGCATCATAACGTTCAATATGAGCAATCACCGGGGTAATCCCCAACATCAAAATATTGCTTAATCCTTTATGAATATCGCGATAGGGTGTATTCATACTAAATTCAATCAAAGCATAACGACTGTTATTGAGAGTAGGAATGCGCTTGTTTTCTAATTTTTCTAGAACATCTGGAGTATAGTATATCTCTGCTCCGTAAGCAATGACCAAATCATCTGCCACTTCTTTAGCAATCTCACGAACCTTTAAAAAATTCGTCGCTATTTTTTCTTCTGGAGTCTCAAACATCCCTTTTCGACGATGGGAAGTCGAAACAATCATCCGAACCCCTTGATTATACGCTTCTCTTAAAAGGGCTTTGCTATCTTCTATAGACTTTGGCCCGTCATCTACATCAAAGACAATGTGAGAATGGATATCAATCATATCATCTTCCCTCCATCACATCTTGTATCGCACTTTTAGCAGCTGCTAAACTACTGTCATCGATTTCCATCATATAGAGGTTACTATCTGGCATAGCATAAGAAGGAAGTCCCATTCGGCCTGTACCTTTGAGGTCTTGAGAGTTGACTTTATAACTGCCACCACTCTCCAATTGAGTATTAACCAAATCCATCATCGTTTCGATAGGCATATTTGTTTGAAGGGAATCTTGCAAACCTTGAAGAATATCACTATAATTTTTCAATGCTTCGGTAGAAGTTAATTTCTGTATGATTGCGACGATCACCTTTTGTTGATTACGACCACGGTCACGATCCCCATCAGCTAAAGAATAGCGCTCACGCACAAAACCAAGAGCTTGCTCCGAGTCAAGATGAACGTTCCCTACAGGATAGAACTTCCCATTTGTATGAGCGGTAAACTCTTGATCATTATAGACATCAACTCCACCAAGGAGGTCAATCAATTTCAAGAAAGTTGTGAAGTTCAAGCGAACATAGTAGTTAATATCAACTCCATAAAGATTTTCCAAAGTATGAATAGAGGAGTCTACTCCATAAATACCTGCATGAGTCAATTTATCTTTTTGATTATTCCCTCCGTCTGCAATCGGAACATAGGAATCTCGAGGGGTTGTTGTCAATAGAATTTTTTTTGAATCTTGATTAACAGTCATCAAAATGTTGACATCTGAACGAGAAACTGAACTAATTGGTCCGTAAGTGTCAATACCACTCACATAGACATTGAAGGATTTGTTCTTAGAAACTTTAGGAGCAGCTACTTCTTTGGTGATATTTTTAGTGTAGATTTTCCTAATTTTTGATGCGTAATCAGGGTATTCAGATTCTATAATATTTTCAAAGACGCTATTTAAGACAATCGCTTTTGCTTCACCTGATACCAAGCTCTTATAAGCTGCAAGGTATGAGGTGCTTTGTTCAACCGTCAATTCTTTGCTCTGACTAGTTTTGATATCAGCTATCAATTTTTGAATATTATCATTATCAGTATCCGTAGGTCCTGTAACACTATCTAATTGCGTGACATTATGAACGTCACTATCTTTCAGAACAACAACACTCATTGAGTATTCTGAGTAATTTGACGTAGAATTGATATGACTAGTAAAGCCGACAAATTGTTGCAGTGCAAAAAAAGAAACTGAACTCATTAAAATAGCTAGTGTTAAAAAGAAAATTGTAAACTTTTCTGCTTTTCTATAAATGATCAAAAGCAGACTCGCTAAAGCGACCAAAATCACTACAGTTGCCGTTATGACATTCAGGTATCTAAACGCCAATATATTATGTCTAAAAATCAAGAACAGCAAAAAACCACCCAATAATACATAAATGGTTAATAAAGCTATATTAATGCTCCGCTTAACTTTACCCGAACGGGCTCTTTTTGAACGTTTATTCATAGTTTTCCCCTATATGTTGATTATCAGAATTATTATATCACAATCATGAAATAATTTCCATTTATTCCTTTTTTTATCAGCGTTTTCAATACATCTTCTAAATGCACTCCGAAGGAATAATTGTTTTTTTATAACCTGTATAGTATCTATCGCTTCCTATTTTGACATTCTCGTTTCATAGACAGAGGAATACGAATCAAAAATATAACAAACAAGGTCCCTTACGGAACCTCGTTCATCTATTTGACATGATTTTCTGCTTCTTTTTGAGCCTTTTCGATTGCTTTTTTGCTTTCTTGCTCCCATTTGGTCTTAGCTTCTTCATACTGCTTGGTAGTCACAGTATCTTTTTGCAGTTTCATATACTTGTAGTTATTGCCATCACCCTTAATGCCGACCAGTGAATAGCCTCTTGTAAATGGCGTTACTTTGGTTACAGAAGCTGTTCCACCGCTCGACATAGCTGACATAATCAGAGAATTGTCAATCATCCAAGCCTGTGCTTCAGCATATTTTTCATAGCGTTTGGCTACATCTTTATTTTCACTATCTGCATCTTTGAGCATATTGGTGTAGGTATCAAGCCCCAAGCTAGCAATCTTAGCTTTATCTTCTTGAGCATCTAGACCAAAAATCTTGAGGTAGAACCCATCTTCTGCATTGAAAGGATTAAGATAAGTAGACGGATCTTGGTAATCACCTACCCAACCATCAAAGTTCAAATCGTAGTCTCGATCAGCAGGCGTTGGTGCCAAGAAGGCTACGTTATTAAAATCATCTGTTGACAGTTGCTGAACATCAATGACAATGTTATCAGCGCCTAAAACTGACTCAAGGGTCTGCTTAACAGAGTTCATACCTGTCACGGCATTTTTACTTGTTTGATCAACTGCAACATCCAAGTGAATAGGGAAAGTCACACCTTGACTTGCCAATTCTTTTTTAGCTTCCGCAAATTTTGCTTGGGCTTTTTCTTTGTTAAAGTAGGCATCCTGAGCATCTGCCAAGTTAATACCTGACCATTCTGTGCCATAGTTGACCAATTTAGAAGCGACTACTTCTCCAAAGGTCTTGTCTCCCACTTGGACAAATGTTGGAGGCACTAGAGTGTTACGAAGGGTCTTGCTAGCTGCTTCTTCCCCATTTGACTGGGCAGAATAGGCTGTGCGGTCCAAGGCAAAGTTCATCGCTTGACGGAAGTTTTTGTTCAAGACAGCTGTCTCAGTTGATTTCTTCTGCTCATCTGTCGTTTTCGATGTATGGTTGTAAGCCTTACGGTTGACGTTGAAATTGAAGTACCAAGAAGTCTTGTCCTGCAAGCTATAAACGATATTATCCTTATATTTTTCTTTGGTCTTGGCGAAGTTAGAACTATTTGGATAAACCCCAGCGATTGAATAGGCTCCACTTTCAAAGTTACGGATAGTCAATTCTTGGTCTGAACCATCAAAATATGCCAATTTCACGTGTTCAATTGATACTTTGTCATGATCGTAGTAATGCGGATTTTTCACATACTCGATTGATGATTTTGATGTGAAATCTTTTAACAAATAAGGTCCGCTGTAGAGAATACTATCTGGAGATAAAGTCCCAAAATCTTTCCCTTTCGAGTTTAGAAACTCTTCATTTACTGGGAAAAGGATACTGTTGGTTGTTTTTGAATTCCAGTAAGGTTCTGGGCGTGCCAAAGTATACTCAACAGTCTGGTCGTCAATGGCCTTCACCCCAACCTTAGAAAAGTCAGAATCCGCTCCTGTAATATAATCATTCAAGCCCTTGATCGAGTTTTGAATCAAGTCAATGGCCTGTGATTTATTATCCACTGCATACTTAATCCCTGTCACAAAATCTTGTGCCTTGACTGGGGCGTACTCTTCACCATCAGCCGTGAACCATTTGGCATCTTTTCTCAGTTTGTAGGTATAAGTCAGGCCATCGCTTGAAACAGACCAGTCTTCTGCCAAAGATGGAACTAGGTTTCCGTGGTTGTCATTTTCAAGCAAACCATCAACTAGGTTGGTAATGATGGCTGTATTATCAGCGTAGTAGTCTAACAAGTAGTTAAATGTAGTTGGATTTCCACTAAAGGTTGATGAGTAAGTTTTTGTATCTGAACCTGATTGTCCGCAAGCAGCTAAAAGCAAAGCAGCCGCAAAGGTCAGGCCTGCGCTAAGAACACGCTTTTTTGTATTCATCTTCTTTCTCCTTTATGTTAGTTTTTATAACATAAGTTTATTTTACCAAAATAGTGGGAATTTGTAAAGTTAATTGAATTTTGAGAATGAAAGTTTATAAACTTTAGTCATAAAAAAACAAAGGATTTCTGTCTTTCATACAGTCCTCCCTTGTTTTTATACGATTTCAATTTTAAATTTTTCTGTAAAAAATATTTATAGTAATTCCACACAGAAAGCATCCCATGGAGCCAAGATTTGTTTCCCAACCGCTTCTTGCGCTACAGTGTTTTCAATCAAGACTGATTTAACTTTTCCTTCGACAGCTAGGTTTTGTTCTTCATTGGACAAATTGGCCACAACTAGGAAACGACGGTCGCCATCTTTACGAATATAGGCAAAGACCTTGTCAACTGTATCAAGCAATTCAAAGTCAGCTCGAATCAGCCAGCTGTTCTCCTTACGGATTTGAACCAACTTCTGATAGGTATAGAAAATTGAATCTGGGTTTGCCAGCGCTTCTTGAACGTTGATTTCTTCGTAGTTTGGATTGACTGCCAACCACGGTTGACCTGTTGAGAAACCAGCGTTTTTGCTTTCATCCCATTGCATTGGAGTACGGGCATTGTCACGTCCAATGACACGGATACTGTCCATGATTTCTTCCATCGGAACACCTTTTTCAAGAGCTTCACGCGCATAATTGAGGGACTCAATATCTTCTACTTGATCCAGTGTTTCAAACGGATAGTTGGTCATCCCAATCTCCTCACCTTGGTAGATATAAGGAGTCCCTCTCATGAGATGAAGCAAGATTGCAAAGGCTTTGGCAGATTTTTCACGATATTCTTGGTCATTTCCCCAGATAGAGACGATACGAGGTAGGTCATGATTGTTCCAGAAGAGGGAATTCCAACCATCCTCAACTCCTAATTCTGTCTGCCATTTGTTAAAAATCTCTTTTAACTTCCCTACATTTAACTCTTTTTGGTAGTGCCACTTAGGTTGCCCTTCCTGATACTGAAGACAGATGTGTTCAAACTGGAAGACCATTGACAATTCTTGTCCCTTTGGATCCGAGTAGAGCTTAGCAATCTCTGGCGTTGCACCCCAAGTCTCCCCTACTGTCAAGAGATCTTTGTCGCCAAAGGTTGCCTGATTCATTTCCTTGAGATAGGGGTGGAGCATAGGACCATTATTGACTACTTTCTCATCAGGAATTTTCCCAATCATATCAATGACATCCATACGGAAACCGCCAATGCCTTTATCAATCCAGAAGTTCATCATCTCATAGATTTTCTGGCGCAATTTTTCATTTTCCCAGTTGAGATCCGGCTGTTTCTTGCTGAAAAAGTGGAGATAGTATTGACCTGACTTTTCATCGTATTCCCAGGCAGATCCACTAAAGATAGAATCTAGGTCGTTGGGCTCATCTCGCCAGATATAGTAGTCACGTTCAGGACTATCAGGATTTTCACAGGCCTCGACAAACCAAGCATGTTCATCTGAGGTATGATTGACCACCAAGTCCATGATGATACGAATATCACGCTTCTCAGCTTCTGCAATCAGTTGGTCCATATCCTCCATGGTTCCGAAAATAGCTGCAATCGCTTGATAATCAGCAATATCGTAGCCATTATCATCCATAGGGCTGTCATAAACGGGAGAAAGCCAAATCGCTGTAATTCCTAGCTTGGCTAGATAGTCTAACTTACTGGTAATACCTGGCAAATCGCCAATTCCATCTCCGTTGCTGTCCATAAAACTCTTTGGATAAACTTGATAGACTACGGCATTGTGCCACCATTTTTCTTGCATCTTCTTACCTCATTATTTTAATAATCTATAGTCTATGATAGCGCTTTTCAGAATTTTGTGCAAGCGTTTGCCTAATCTTTTTGATTCCTTTTTTAACTCCATAGTTCCCTAACTTCCAATTTTTTATTATAATAGAGGTCAGAGGTAAAAAAATGAAAAAACAAGCTTTTAGTTCTGAACAATATTTGAATCTACAGCGCGACCACATCTTGGAGCGTATTAACCAATTCGACGGCAAGCTCTACTTGGAGTTTGGTGGTAAAATGTTAGAAGATTTCCACGCTGCTCGTGTCCTTCCTGGTTATGAGCCTGACAACAAAATCAAGCTCTTGCAAGAATTGAAAGAGCAGGTTGAGGTTGTGATTGCTATTAATGCTAGCAATATCGAGCATTCCAAAGCACGTGGTGACTTGGGCATTTCTTATGACCAAGAAGTTCTTCGTTTGATTGATAAATTCAATGAATTGGGAATTTTTGTTGGTTCCGTTGTCATCACACAGTACGCTGGCCAACCAGCCGCAGATGCCTTCCGCAACCAACTTGAAAAAAACGGAATTGATTCTTATCTTCATTATCCAATCAAAGGATATCCAACAGATATGGATCACATCATTTCTCCAGAAGGTATGGGGAAAAACGACTATATCAAAACCAGTCGCAACTTGATTGTCGTAACCGCTCCTGGACCTGGTTCTGGAAAATTGGCAACTTGTATGTCAAATATGTACCACGACCAAATCAATGGTATCAAGTCTGGTTACGCTAAATTTGAAACCTTCCCAGTTTGGAATCTTCCCCTTCATCACCCAGTCAACTTGGCTTATGAGGCTGCAACCGCAGACCTTGATGATGTCAACATGATTGACCCTTTCCATCTCCAAACCTATGGAGAAACCACTGTCAACTACAACCGTGATATCGAAATTTTCCCAGTGCTTAAGCGCATGTTGGAACGTATTCTCGGAGAATCACCATACGCTTCACCGACAGACATGGGTGTCAACATGGTTGGTTTCGCTATTACTGATGATGAAGCGGCTGTCGAAGCTTCTAAACAAGAAATCATCCGTCGCTACTATCAAACTGTTCTTGACTTCAAGGCTGAAAAAGTTGGAGAAGCGGCTGTCAAGAAGATTGAACTTCTCATGAACGACCTCGGCATCACACCTGCAGACCGTAAGGTTGCTGTCGTTGCCCGTCAAAAAGCAGAAGAAACTGGCGGACCAGCCCTAGCCCTTGAATTGCCAAGCGGAGAAATTGTCACTGGTAAGAACTCAGAACTCTTTGGCCCTACAGCCGCTGCCTTGATCAATGCTATCAAGAAATCAGCTGACATCGCTAAAGAAGTAAAACTCATCGAACCTGAACTTGTCAAACCGATTCAAGGTCTTAAAATCGATCATCTAGGTAGCCGCAATCCACGCCTGCATTCAAACGAAATCCTAATTGCACTGGCTATTACAGCTACAGAAAATCCTGATGCCGCTCGTGCTATGGAAGAGCTTGGCAACCTCAAAGGAAGCGAAGCCCACTCAACCATCATCTTGACTGATGAAGACAAGAATGTCCTTCGTAAACTGGGTATCAACGTAACCTTTGACCCTTACTACCAATACGACCGTTTGTATCGTAAGTAAAGATTTCAACCTCTCCACTCTCGGAGAGGTTTTCTCTCTGTCTCAGGAGCCGGCTTTATGTTATAATGAAAGAAGAAAACTGAAAGGATTTACCATGTCAAAAGAAGTTATTGTTGAAAGTTTTGAACTTGACCACACTATTGTTAAAGCACCTTATGTCCGCTTGATTGGGGAAGAAACTGGACCAAAAGGAGACATCATCTCTAATTATGATATTCGCTTAGTGCAACCAAACGAAGACTCAATCCCTACTGCCGGCCTTCACACCATCGAGCACCTCTTGGCAAAACTCATCCGTACCCGCATTGACGGTATGATTGACTGTTCGCCATTTGGGTGCCGTACAGGCTTCCACATGATTATGTGGGGACGTCATACTAGCGCTGAGATTGCAGCAGTTATCAAGGATTCGCTGAAAGAAATCGCTGAAACTACCACTTGGGAAGATGTCCCTGGAACAACCATCGAATCTTGCGGAAACTACAAGGATCACAGCCTCTTTTCTGCTAAAGAATGGGCAAAGCTCATCTTGGAACAAGGGATTTCAGATGATGCCTTTGAACGCCATGTCATCTAAACACAAAAAAGGAACCAGTTTTTCAGCTGGCTCCTTCTTTTTTATGCTCAAAATTCTGTCTTAGGCTTTTTCACGAATGACCAAAACACCATCTTCCATATCAGCTTCTAGGTGTTTAGCATCAAGGTTATCCAAGTGGAAATCTGTGACTTTGTCACGGATTTGTTGTTCAACCACACGACGGAGTGGACGAACACCCATGACTTCATCGTAGCCTTCCTCAGTCATGTATTCTTTAGCAGCTTCGCTCACTGCCAAGTCAATGTCTTTCTTAGAAAGCGTCTTGTTAACTTCAACCAACATAAGGTCTACAATCTTAGAAAGATCTTCTTTGCTCAAGTGTGAGAATTCGATGACAGCATTGAAACGGTTAAGGAATTCTGGACGGAAGTAAGGTTTCAAACGATCCATCAATTCTGGTTTATCAGCATCTTCTGTCAAGTTAGCTTCGTAACCAAAGCCTGCGTTTGAAGTTGCGATAATCACCGTATTCTTGAAGTTGACAGTGTTACCTTGACCATCTGTCAAACGACCATCGTCCAAAACTTGAAGGAGAAGGGTGATGACTTGAGGGTCAGCCTTTTCAATTTCGTCGAGAAGGACGATTGAGTATGGATTGCGACGGACGCGTTCTGTCAAGGTATTGTTGTTGTCATCGTAACCAACATAACCTGCAGTTGTACCAATCAATTTAGATACGGCTGTGCGGTCGCTGTATTCTGACATGTCCAAACGGATGATAGCATCTTTCGTTCCGAACATATCAAGAGCCAATTGTTTAGCCAACTCAGTCTTACCGACACCAGTAGGACCTACAAAGAGGAAGCTACCGATTGGACGGTTACCTTCATCAAAACCAGCACGGTTACGACGGATAGCTTTTGCTACTGCTTCAACGGCCTTATCTTGACCAATAACTTTCGTCTGCAAACGATGACCCATATCTTTCAAACGTTCGATGTCCGTAGCCCCCATTTGAGATACTGGAATACCCGTCATACGTTCTACAGATTCAGCCACATCGTTGACACTTGCAGTCACTTTCATATCTTCTGTATGGTTTTCGATTTTCTTTTCCAATTCTGCAATGCGTGTTTTATAGTTTAGAGCTGCTTCAAAATCTTCTGCCTCAACTGCTTTTTCTTGCTTGTCTTTTTCTACCTCAATTTCACGTTCAACAGCATGAACATCTGTTACTGGATGCTGAGCTGCCAAGTGAGCCGCCGTAACATCGACAAGGTCGATAGCCTTATCTGGCAAGCTACGTTGAGGAATATACTGAACAGAATAATCAACGGCAGCTTTTAAGACTTCATCTGGCAAAATAACATTGTGGTGTTGTTGATAGAGATCACGAATTCCTTGAAGGATTTTAAAAGTATCCTCTGCTGATGGAGCATTAACCTTCACTTCGTTGAAACGACGAGCAAGGGCTGCATTTTTCAAGATAGTATTACGGTATTCATCTTGAGTAGTTGCGCCAATCACTGTCAATTCTCCACGTGAAAGAGCTGGTTTCAAGATATCAGCAAGACCTTTAGATCCTTGACCATCACCTGTGCTACCAGCACCAAGAATTTGGTGAATTTCGTCGAAGAAGAGGATAATATTTCCAGCTTCTTTGACTTCGTTTACCAAGTTTTGAATGTTTTCTTCAAAGCTACCACGGTATTGAGTACCAGCTTCAAGTCCAGAAATATCAATAGAAATGATCTCTTTGTTCTTGATTGCTGCAGGAACGTCGCCGTTCACGATAGCTTGGGCCAATCCTTCTACTACTGCAGTTTTACCAACACCAGCATCACCGACGAGAACTGGATTATTCTTTGTGCGACGAGAAAGAATTTCAGAAGTTTCTTGGATTTCTTTATTACGTCCAATAACCGGATCTAACTTACCTTCACGTGCTTCTGCAGTCAAGTTTCGACCTAGTTTTGCAAGGACACCGTCTTGTTTCATACCTGAAGACTGTTGTTTCATTTGTCCATCAGCTTCTGCATTTCCTGGTAATTGACCAGTCGCACGATAGTGAGCAAATTCCTCAGGTGTCACTTCACGTCCATTAATCAAGTAACGACGATTTTCAGAACTATATCCTCGCATACCACCCATCAATTGGTTAAATAAATCATCCATGTTGTTAAAATTATTAAAGTTGTTATTCATATTCTTTACCTCTTTTTATTATTTATTATTACTGATATTGACTATCTTTGACCTTTGTTTTAAAAAATTTAGACTAGCTAAATCGCTACTCTACGTACTATTTCTGGTTTTTCTTTTTCAAGCAGGAGTAGACTATCTTTACTTCTAAAGATTTCTAGATTAAACATAGACCCCACCTCTTTCTATTTTACTTTAAATAAGTGTTCTAGTAAGGCTTTCATTTACCTTACGTTCATAATATACTACATTAGTCAGAAAAGGTCAAGAGATTTGACTTTAATTGACTAATAAATTTTACAAAAAGAAGAACTAGCTTTTAACTAGTCCTTCTTTGTATTATTTTATATAATCTTAGCTCAATGCATCCAAGGCATCATCCATTGAAAGAACTTCGTGGAAGACACGTTGTGTCAATTCAGTTTTTTGTTCTGGAGTGAGGTATTTAGTGTTTACACAGTATCCAGAGATACGTACGATAACATCTTCACCTGACATGATTTTTTCGTAAACATCGTTCAAGTCCATAACGTTCAAGTTAACGTGTTGTCCACCGTTTTCAAAGTAACCATCAAGGATTGTTACCAAGTTATCAACTTGTTCGTCACGAGTCTTACCAAGAGCGCGAGGTGATACTTGTGTAGTCAATGAGATACCATCAGCGGCATAACTAAAGTCAAGGCTAGAAAGTGAGTTCAAGTTTTGCAACCATCCACCTTTAGCTTTGTTAGATGGGTTAGCACCTGGTGAGAAGAATTCAAGTTTAGACAAGTTTACAGAACCATCTTCGTTGAGGTATACACCTTTGTGGACTGGTGAGTTACCAGTTTGTTTAGAGTAAGCAACGTTAGATGTGATTGTCAAAAGTGATACAGTAGCTTCTGCGTCTTTGTAAAGTTTGTGGCTACGTAGACGAGTTGTGTAAGCTTCAATCAACCATTCTGCCAATTCGTTTGAACGTGGATCATCTTCACCCCAACGTGGGTATTCACCGATTGTTTCGTAATCGTAGATGTAGCCATTTTCATCACGGATTGGTTTAACTGTAGCGTATTTGATAGCTGACAATGTATCAACAGTGTTGGCAAATCCACAGATACCGAATCCCATGTTGGCACGTTGTTTAGTTGGCAAGAAGGCCATTTGAACAGCTTCGTAGTTGTACTTATCAGTCATGTAGTGAATGATGTTCAAAGCATCTACGTAAGTATCAGTCAACCAGTCAAGAGATTTTTCAAAGTTAGCTTTAACTGATTCGAATTCAAGAACTTCGTCACGGATTGGTTCGATGTCAAATACTTTGTAATCTTTGTGAACATCGTCGTAACCACCGTTCAAACCAGTAAGAAGGGCTTTCAATACGTTTACACGAGCACCGAAGTACTGGATGTTGTGGCGTTGTTCTTCATTTTCTGGGTCAAGTGGAGACACACAGCATGAGATACAGCTCATTTCACCATATCCGTCTTTAGCCATTGTTGTTACACCTTCGTATTGGATAGAAGAGTGTTTGTGGCTCATATGCATACAGTAGCGACGGAAGTTGTATGGCAATTTATCAGTCCAAAGAACTGTCAAGTTTGGTTCTGGAGAGTTACCGATGTTGTCAAGAGTGTTCAAGAAACGGTAGTCCATCTTAGTAACACGGTGACGACCGTCGTTACCCATACCAGCCATAGAAGTTGTGATGAATGTTGGGTCACCTGAGTACAATTGGTCGTAAGCTTTTGTACGAGCAAATTTAACTGTACGAAGTTTCATAACGAAATCATCAACGAATTCTTGGATTTCTGATTCAGTAAATGTACCACGAGCAAGGTCACGTTCTGCAAAGATGTCCAATACGATTGGCACACGACCTAGAGATGTAGCAGCACCGTTGATAACACGGCAGACAGACATGAAGGCGATGTTAACCCATTGGATAGCTTCTTTAACGTTCATCGCTGGTTTGCGAACGTCAACTCCGTAAAGGTCACCAAAGCGAACAACTTGTTGCAATGCTTGGTATTGAAGATTGATTTCTTCACGAAGACGGATTGTCTCTTCATCGATTTCTTCGATTGCATTCCAGTCATTTACTTTTTCTTGCATCAAGTAGTCTGCACCGTAAAGAGCAAGACGTGCGTAAACACCGATGATACGTCCGCGTGAGTATGCATCTGGAAGACCAGTTACAGTATGTGCGTGACGTGCGCGACGAATGTTTGAAGTGTAAGCACGGAAGATACCGTCGTTAACTGTAGTCACATATTTAGTGAAGATTTCGTGAACAGCTGGGTCTGGTTCGTATCCATTTTCTTTCAAAGTAGTTTCAGCCATACGGATACCACCTTTTGGCATGAAGTTCAATTTGAAGAGTTCATCGTTTTGGATACCGAAGATAACTTCGTTTTCTTTATCGATAAATCCTGCTGGGATATCAGCGATAGATGTTGGACGAGTGTCCATTGGGAAACGAGTTTCTTCGTAGTGTGCCTTAGTTTCTTCTACAATTTTTTTGATGTGAAGTGAACGTTCTGTTGGTCCTGCGAGGAAGCTTTCGTCTCCATCATAAGGTGTGTAGTTAGCTTGTACGAAGCGTGATACACTTGCTTTTTCTTTCCAATCTACGCCTTTGAAGCCTTCCCAAGCTTTGTCAAAAATATCTTGTGCTTCAACAACTGTCTTAACAACCATGTTAATGTCCTCTTTTTTCTTTCTAGTAACAACCATCTGTTACATTCATGAGACAAGTATACCATACAGTAATCGTTTTCAACAAGTGGAAAATCCCTATTTTTACACTTTCTTTTCTAAAACAGTCTGTATTTCGTTCCGAACTGTATTATATTTTTGAAAAAATAAAGTCCTTTTTTCTTTTTTTCAGAAAAAAGGGTATAATAAAAGAAAATAAGCAGTAAAAAGGGGCTAGGCATGTTGATTTTTCCTTTGTTAAATGATTTGTCAAGAAAAATCATCCATATTGACATGGATGCCTTTTTTGCTGCGGTGGAAATCAGAGATAATCCTAAACTCAGAGGAAAACCTGTCATTATCGGAAGCGACCCTCGGCAAACAGGTGGACGGGGAGTCGTTTCTACCTGTAGCTATGAGGCACGAGTTTTTGGTGTCCATTCAGCCATGAGCTCAAAGGAAGCCTATGAGCGTTGTCCCCAAGCCGTCTTCATCTCAGGAAATTATGAGAAATACAAGGCTGTGGGACTCCAGATTCGAGCTATTTTTAAGCGCTATACAGATTTGATTGAGCCTATGAGCATTGACGAAGCCTATTTGGATGTGACAGAGAATAAACTCGGTATCAAGTCAGCGGTCAAAATCGCTCGCCTCATTCAAGAGGATATCTGGCAAGAACTCCATCTAACTGCTTCTGCTGGCGTTTCTTATAACAAATTCTTAGCTAAAATGGCCAGTGATTATCAAAAACCACATGGTCTGACAGTGATTCTACCTGAGCAAGCTGAGAACTTTCTCAAACAAATGGATATTTCCAAGTTTCATGGAGTAGGAAAGAAGACAGTAGAACGTCTTCATCAAATGGGGATTTTTACTGGCGCTGACCTACTTGAAGTTCCTGAAGTGACTCTGATAGACCGTTTTGGTAGACTGGGTTATGACCTTTATCGAAAGGCTCGTGGCATCCACAATTCCCCAGTCAAATCCAATCGCATCCGTAAGTCAATCGGTAAGGAGAAAACCTATGGGAAGATTCTCCGTGCTGAGGAAGACATCAAAAAAGAGCTGACTCTCCTATCAGAAAGAGTCGCTCTCAATCTACATCAACAAGAAAAAGCCGGAAAAATTGTCATTTTAAAAATCCGCTACGAGGACTTTTCAACTCTCACTAAACGAAAAAGTCTAGCTCAAAAAACACAGGATGCTAGTCAGATAAGCCAAATAGCCCTACAACTCTATGAAGAATTAAGCGAGAAAGAAAGAGGTGTCCGCCTGCTAGGGATTACCGTGACTGGATTTTAAAACCTTGAAGAGTTGACCCTTCAAGGTTTTTCTTATACAAATAAACGGACAAAACTGTAAAGTAGCAAAACACTACCAAGCACGATGCGGTATTTACCAAAAAGGGTAAAATCGTGTTTTTTCACATAGCTGGTCAAAAAGCGAATAGCCACCATGCTGACTGCAAAAGCTACTCCCATCGCAACCAAGAGCAAGAACAATTGCCCAAAGTCCAAGAGTTGTCCTGCTTTCACAAATTTGAAAATCTTTAAGGCACTGGCTCCAAACATAACAGGAATCCCTAAATAGAAGGTAAATTCTGTCACAACAGAACGACTCGTTCCATTCAACAAACCACCGACAATCGTTGCCCCAGAACGACTGGTTCCCGGTAAAAGGGCAAGAACTTGGAAGAGGCCGATATAGAAGGCTGTCGTATAAGGAAGCTTATCCAACTCTGTTACACTTGGCTCGATAGCACGAGCTTTATTGCGCTTTTCCAAATAGATAAAGGCAATCCCATAGATAATCAGCATGAGAGCAACTGAAACCATATTATGGAAGTGAGTATCAAACCAATCATCAAACTTAAATACAGCAAGCAAAGGTAAAGTAGCTACAAGAACTTTAGACCACAGTTGCCAAGTTCGACGAACTTCCTGCTTGTCTTTACCCGGTTTAAAGGGATTGAGCTTATTAAAGTAAATCACCATAACCGCCAAAATCGCACCAAGCTGAATCACGACATTAAACATGGACATAAAAGATTCATTCTGATTTTGGTATTGGATAAACTCCTCTGCTAAAATCAAGTGACCTGTACTGGAAATCGGCAACCATTCCGTAATTCCTTCAACAATACCGAAGAAGATAGATTTTAAAATTTCAATAAGATACATAGATTACTCCTTTTTCTATCTTCCATTATAGCATATTTTAGCTCTCTTTAAAAGGCACCGATACTGCCGCCACCTCCGCCTCCAGAGAAGCCACCGCCAGAACTTCCACTTCCAGAAGATACAGAGTAGGTACTTGCTGTATTTGCGACACTAGCATAATGGCTCATTTGCGCGCTTGAATGATAAAACATACTATTCCAACCATAAGCTACATATAGATTGATATCTGGATTTTCCACTTGGATATGATGAACCTTCATCAAATGGCTGACCTTGTCCGCATAGCCAAATAAGGTCGCATATACCAAGAGGCGATTCCATACCACAATACTTTCCAATTCAGCCTGATCCAACCGTGCAATCTCACGCAACATATTTTCAAAACTGGTCCAGAGATAATATACTTCTGCCCCTGCTTCATTTAAGACACCATCGCGATTATCTAGCCGAAGCTTCCAATAATAGAAAACAGCCAAAACTAAACCTAGAAAACCAAGTATTGGCAAGGGGAGGTATAAATAAGCATGAACATCCAAACTGTACAAGAACAAACCAAATCCGATAAATAGAGGCAGGACAGTAGAGAGTCCCATCCCCACTTGCAAGACCTTTTCTCCACCAGTCAAGGGACGATAATAATCCGGAAGTCCCCAGAAGGTGACTCGACTTCTCACTCCTTCTTGCATCTCTTTCAATACTTCTTCAAAAGAAGATTTGAGTTGAAGCCCTCTTGCTTGAATCCGTTTTTCATCAGAGACTTTTGCTCTACGATAAAGACTATCAGATACCTTGTAATCCGCAAACAAATTGGAAAGAGTTTCTTCTTTTTTGCCTGAAAAAGCCAGATTTAGACAATCTTTCTCAAAACTGGACAAACCATCTTCTTTTACTAGCCTCAAACCAACTGCATCTCCTTCTGAAATGATAGAGACATTTCCACGGTCTATCACATCTAGCAAGGTAGCTTGAATAAGTTGGTCAAAGGTGAATTTTCCAGCTCCCTTGACCAAGGGACTCACTTCCTCCAAGGAGGTCGAGTAAACCGCCTCTGATAAAACCATAGGCTCTAATTCCATTGGTGGTTCATAGAGACGATGATTTTTGGCATATTTGACTGAAGAAGTGGTCTTTCTTCTATAAATAAAATAGAAGCAGACACTCAATAACAAGGAGATAGAAAGTATCGAAGGGAAGACCCAAGTAACGAGTTGTTTACTTTGCTCTTTTTCTTTAAAAATCGAGTCTTCTATCTTATTAAACTCTTCTAAACGATTTCCTTTCAATCCCTGATCCCTAGCGCTAGCAAAATCAGTTCGAGGCCAGTAGGCATGCAATTCAACTCCCCGCTTAGGCGGAAGATTGTCTAAACGGATAGTATAATCAAGGTTACTCTTTTCAACCGTTCCCTCTCTAAAAAGTTTCCCTGTATGGAAAAAGAGTTTTTCAGCCCCCTTGTCTCCCCTTACATGAAATTCAAACTTTCCAATAGCTCCTGAACTATCTGTCAGAGGTTGCCAATTTAATTCAGCGATGTCATCATAAAGGAAAAGTAAATTCTTTAAGTTCCAAACGAGGTCAACTTCAACTGTGTCGCCTTCTTGACCTGAATTGTAGACTTTCACAGTATAACCATTCGCCTCTTCTGTCACTTCGCTAGTAACGTCTGTCAGTTCAGCACCGTTTTTCGAGGCCTGAACCTTTGGTTGAGGATCTATCTCAAATCCGCTAGGCATCTTGCCAGCACGTCCAAGTCCCACGATTTGCCCCTTAAAGTCCTCCTCAAACTGGTAAACTATCTTCTGTCTAAATTCTGCCGTATTGTCTGCATGAATATACAAATCTCCTTGATAAGAGTTTATCTTAAAATCAATGGCAAAAACCGAGAGTGGAAACATACAAAACAAACAAAATAACAGCAAGAAAAAAGTTTTTTTCATCAACTAAGCCCCCTTTTTATCTTTGCTATCATTATATCATTTTTTCTCAAGTAAGGGCTTACCTGTATTGAAAAATAGAGTTTTTTTCGATAAAATAGGAGACAGTTATTTTTTAATAGATTAGAAATAGGAGAAATCATGAGAAAAATATACTTATCTATTTTCACAAGTCTCTTGCTGATGCTGGGACTTGTCAATGTTGCCCAAGCCGATGAATATTTACGCATCGGGATGGAAGCAGCATATGCTCCCTTTAACTGGACTCAGGATGATGATAGCAATGGGGCTGTCAAAATCGATGGGACTAACCAGTATGCTAACGGATACGATGTTCAAATCGCCAAGAAAATCGCTAAGGACTTAGGTAAAGAACCTTTGGTTGTTAAAACCAAGTGGGAAGGCCTAGTTCCTGCCCTTACTTCTGGTAAGATTGACATGATTATCGCTGGTATGAGTCCTACTGCCGAACGCAAACAAGAAATTGCATTTTCAAGCAGTTACTACACTAGCGAACCAGTTTTGCTTGTCAAAAAAGATTCTACTTATGCAAACGCAAAATCTTTGGATGACTTTAACGGTGCAAAAATCACTTCTCAACAAGGTGTCTATCTTTATGACTTGATTGGTCAAATCCCAGGTGCTAAAAAAGAAACTGCCATGGGAGACTTCGCTCAAATGCGCCAAGCTCTTGAGGCTGGTGTCATCGATGCTTATGTTTCTGAACGCCCAGAAGCACTGACTGCTGAAGCTGCGAACTCTAAGTTCAAGATGGTCCAAGTAGAACCAGGTTTCAAAACTGGGGAAGAAGATACAGCTATCGCCATCGGACTTCGTAAAGATGACAACCGTATTAGCCAAATCAATGCCAGCATTGAAACCATTTCAAAAGACGATCAAGTTGCCTTGATGGATCGTATGATCAAGGAACAACCTGCCGAAGCTACAACAACTGAAGAGACTAGCAGTAGTTTCTTTAGTCAAGTCGCTAAAATTCTTTCTGAAAACTGGCAACAACTCTTGCGTGGTGCTGGTGTCACTCTTTTAATCTCTATCGTCGGAACCATCACAGGTCTCATTATTGGACTTGCCATTGGTGTCTTCCGTACTGCTCCTCTATCTGAGAATAAGGCCATTTATGGCTTACAAAAACTAGTCGGCTGGATTCTCAATGTCTACATTGAAATTTTCCGTGGTACCCCAATGATCGTTCAATCAATGGTTATCTACTACGGAACTGCTCAAGCTTTCGGTATCAACCTTGACCGCACACTGGCTGCTATCTTTATCGTTTCGATCAACACCGGTGCCTACATGACTGAAATCGTCCGTGGTGGTATCCTAGCAGTTGACAAGGGACAATTTGAAGCCGCTACTGCTCTTGGTATGACTCATAACCAAACCATGCGTAAGATTGTCCTACCTCAAGTAGTCCGTAACATCCTACCAGCAACTGGTAATGAATTTGTCATCAATATCAAAGATACATCTGTATTGAACGTTATTTCTGTTGTTGAGCTTTATTTCTCAGGAAATACCGTGGCAACTCAGACCTATCAATACTTCCAGACATTTACAATCATCGCCGTGATTTACTTTGTCCTCACCTTCACCGTAACACGTATCCTACGCTTCATCGAGCGCCAAATGGACATGGATACCTATACTACAGGTGCTAACCAAATGCAAACGGAGGATTTGAAATAATGACACAAGCAATCCTTGAAATTAAACACCTCAAAAAATCCTATGGACAAAACGAAGTGCTAAAAGACATTTCTCTAACTGTTCACAAGGGTGAAGTTATCTCTATCATCGGAAGCTCTGGAAGCGGAAAATCAACCTTCCTACGCTCCATTAACCTACTTGAAACTCCAACTGATGGACAAATCCTTTATCATGGACAAAACGTTCTCGAAAAAGGCTATGACCTCACACAATACCGTGAAAAGTTGGGAATGGTTTTCCAATCCTTTAACCTCTTTGAAAATCTTAACGTACTTGAAAACACAATTGTCGCTCAGACAACTGTCCTTAAACGCGAACGTACAGAAGCTGAAAAGATTGCCAAAGAAAACCTAGAAAAGGTCGGCATGGGAGAACGCTACTGGCAAGCCAAACCAAAACAACTCTCAGGTGGTCAAAAACAACGTGTAGCCATCGCTCGTGCCCTTTCAATGAATCCGGACGCCATTCTCTTTGATGAACCAACATCAGCTCTCGATCCAGAAATGGTTGGAGAAGTCCTCAAAATCATGCAAGATCTGGCTCAGGAAGGCTTGACTATGATTGTCGTAACCCACGAAATGGAATTCGCCCGTGACGTCTCTCACCGTGTTATCTTTATGGATAAGGGTGTGATTGCTGAAGAAGGCAAACCAGAAGACCTCTTCACCAATCCTAAAGAAGACCGTACAAAAGAATTCCTTCAACGCTATCTCAAATAAAAAGAAAAGGCTGCATCAACCGTGCAGTCTTTTTACTAGCCAAAAAATGAAAAGGCAGACCCTATTCAAGAATCCACCATTATCCAAAGATTAATCTTCAAATTTTTCATGATTTTTATCATAGAAATCAATTAAACCTAGAGCCGTTTCAAACGAAATATTTTTAACTTTTGCACGCCCCTGAGCTAGAGCAATGATAGACATTTCACGCGCATTCGTTTCTTTAGAGATACGGTAGCCTGTGATTTTCTTATCACGAACCCAGCCAACAACTGATTCTACTTTTTCAAAGTTTGACTTAGCCATGTCTTTCTCCTATTTTCTTATTTACGATATCTAATTGTATACGCTTTTATGCTTTTTGTCAATAAAAAAACATATATTCAATAAAATAAACGCCCTTATTTTTACTTACTATCTTATTAAAGCTGATAATATGTAGGTTTTTCATTGTCGAAAACAATTTTTATAGTTCTTTAAAATAACTGTATTATTAAATCTTATTTATGTAATAATATTCGTATTTGACAGATGCTGATTCTCGATAATCTAGACATATTCTAATCTTATTTCATATTATTTATTCCACTGTAAAACAAAAAAATTTGACAAAATAATCTTCTGCTCTAAACCATTTCTAACGAGTATTTTTCTCCTTTTAGACTTTTTCATGTCTGCACCAGCATTCAATCATTTGGTCAACTGTACCAGTTATTTACTTTATCAAGTTTACTTTTTATTTCTCCTACCCATTAAAATACAAATAGCTAGGAAACCGTAGTATTCTATGCTTCATTTTTTTACTGTTTTCATCTTACGAATATTCCATCACTCTTCTCAGTAATCTCAGTATAATAAGGCATCTCATTAGTATTGATTATTTTTTCTAATCCCTATTATATTTAGCTAAATTTCAGATTAGCTATATATAAAATAGTAGATTTCAAAAAACTCCTAACATATAACAAGTAATTTTACTCCCTTACTATAAACTGAATCAAAAAAACATAGGTACTATAATGAGTTATGATAGAAATAGCGTAATCGATTTCCTAAGTCCATAGGAATCGCCCCCTTTCTTCATCTTCATTATAGCACCTATACATCAATTGTGCAAATAATATGATATTTTTTTATTAGTCCTCAGACAAGCATATTATAGAGCGTTTCGTTACCATTTAAGTTAATATAAGCTGGATCAAAACCTTCCATTCGACGAATCAAGCCTGCATAATCATGCTTATCTGCCAAGGCAATCCCAATCAATACTGGGCCTGTCCCCTTGCTAGCTCGTTTGATATACTCAAAACGTGTGATATCATCATTTGGCCCCAAGATATCATTTACAAACTCACGCAAAGCCCCCGGACGCTGTGGAAAATTAACCACAAAGTAATGCTTGATCCCATCATAAATCAAGGCACGCTCTTCCATTTCCGGCATACGGTTGATATCATTATTTCCTCCAGAAATGATACAACAAATGGTTTTCCCCTTGATATATTCAGCCAACACCTCTAGAGAGGCGATACTAGCAGCTCCAGCAGGTTCTGCGACAATCCCTTGCTTAGAGTAGAGGTCAATCAAGGTTTCAGAAATCAATCCCTCATCGACACCTACTAAGGTTTGAACATGTTGACGAGTTGCTTCATAGGTCAACTGACCTACCTTTTGCACAGCAATCCCATCCGCAAATTTGTCAATTTCTGTGAGTTTGACAGGCCCACCAGCTTCAAAGGCTGCCTTCATGGAACGTGCCCCATTAGCCTCTACTCCGATGACTTCAATTTCTGGACTTGTTTCCTTGATATAGGTAGAAACCCCAGCAATGAGACCACCACCTCCAACAGGAACTAAGACAGCATCAAAATCAATTGATTCTTTTCGAGCTTCTTCTAAAATCTCATAAGCAACTGTCCCTTGACCCGCTTGAACATGGGCATCATCAAAGGGATCAATAAAGGTACGATTTTCAGAAACTGTAAATTCTTGAGCTGCTTTGGCTGAGGCATCAAAGGTATCCCCAACTAGTTTAATGGTTACAAAATCCCCACCAAAAAAGCGAACTTGTCCAATTTTTTGTTGCGGAGTAGTAATGGGCATAAAAATAGTAGCAGGAATTTTCATTTCATTACAAGTATAGGCTACTCCCTGCGCATGATTTCCCGCAGAGGCACAGACTACCCCACGCTCACGCTCTTCCTTGCTGAGCTGCGAAATGGCATAATAGGCACCACGGATCTTAAAAGAACGAACACGTTGAGCATTTTCCTTTTTCAAATAAATCTTAGCACCATACTTCTCCGATAAATAATGGTCGTAATCCAGTGGGGTATTCACAACCACACCGTTCAAGACTTTATGAGCCTTGATGATATCTTTTGAACTTAACATCAATTTCTCCTAGACTATTTCAAACTTATCGTAATCCATCTTTTAAAAAGAGATGAATTGATTATAAAAGCGAGTTAGTCCCCCAACTCGCCTTCACCTTAATTTCTATCAATTAGTTATAGATTTTGAATGCATCATCGTCGTTTTTACCAACGAATGGCATTGCTTTACGCAATTCTGCACCAACTTTTTCAATTTCAAGGTTAGCTGCTTGTTCACGGTAAGCAGTCAATTTTGGACGTCCAGCTTTATAGTCATTTACAAAGTCATTTGCAAATTTACCATTTTGGATGTCTGCCAAGACAGCTTTCATGTTTTCTTTAACTTGCTCAGTAATCACACGTGGGCCTGATACATAGTCACCGTATTCAGCAGTGTTTGAAATAGATTGACGCATTTTCTTGAATCCACCTTCGTAGATCAAGTCAACGATCAATTTCATTTCGTGAAGAACTTCAAAGTAAGCCAATTCTGGAGCGTATCCTGCTTCTGTCAAGACTTCAAAACCTGCTTCGATAAGGGCAGTCAAACCACCACAAAGTACAGCTTGTTCACCAAACAAATCTTCTTCAGTTTCTTCTTTGTATGTTGTTTCAAGAAGACCTACACGTGCAGCTCCAACACCTTTACACCAGTCCATAGCAATGTTTTTAGCATTTCCTGTTGCATCTTGGTAAACTGCGTAAAGAGCTGGAACACCAAATCCTTCTTCGTAAGTACGGCGTACCAAGTGTCCTGGTCCTTTAGGAGCACACATGAAGACATCTACATCTGCAGGAACTTTGATAAATTCAAAGTGAATGTTGAAACCATGAGCAAATCCAACTGCGTTTCCAGCTTCCAAGTTTGGAGCGATTTCTGCTTCGTACAATTCTTGTTGGATTTCGTCTGGTGCCAAAATCATGATAACGTCAGCCAATTTAGTTGCTTCTGCTACTGTGTAAGTGTCAAATCCATCTTCTTTTGCTTTGTCAAAAGATTTACCTGGACGTACACCGATGATGACATCACGACCTGAGTCACGCAAGTTTTGAGCATGCGCATGTCCTTGTGAACCATAACCGATAACGGCGATTTTTTTACCGTCAAGTGCTGCTACTTTAACATCTTTTTCATATTCCATTTGAACTGCCATAGTTTTTCTCTCTTTTCTATTATTTATTGCCTTTTAGGCTGGTTTAACAAATTTAAAATATTTTTATACTCAATGAAAATCAAAGAGCAAACTAGGAAGCTAGCCGCAGGCTGTACTTGAGTACGGCAAGGCAAAGCTGACGTGATTTGAAGAGATTTTCGAAGAGTATTAATCGCGGGTAAATCCAGTTGCACCAGTTCGAGCAATATTGCGAATACCGTATGGTCGAATGACTCGCAACAGAGCTTCACTCTTTTCAGCATTTCCTGTCATCTGAATGGTAATCGAGCTTGGTGCTACGTCTACAACTGTTGCACGGAAAGGTTGAATAATCGCTAGAATCTCAGCTCGCTTCTCAGCTGGCGCTGACATCTTAACCAAAATTACCTCGCGCTCCAAATGAGGCTTGTCTGTAATATCTCGAATGCGAATCACATCAATTTGACGATTGAGCTGTTTGATAATTTGCTCCACCTCATCATGTGAAGCTACATCAATAATAACGGTGATACGAGATACATTCGGATCTTCTGTTGCTCCAACAGAGATGCTTTCGATATTAACCTGACGACGAGATAGGACACCTGTAAAGCGATTGAGGACTCCTGATCGATTCTGTAGTTTTGCTGTTAACATTCTACGCATGGAACTTCACCCCCAACATCTCATGATTACTCTTACCAGCTGGTACCATTGGTAACACCTGTTCCTTACGAGAAATATCTACCTCGATTAGCATAGGAACATCCTCAGTGATGACTTCAAGGTCTTGGGCCAAGGTCTCAGGATTGTCAAACTTATAGTTTTTAATTCCATAAGCTTGTGCCATCAATTGAAAATCAGGAAGAGTATCAAAGACCGACTCAGATGTTCTACCTTCATAGAAGGATTCCTGCCACTGGCGAACCATTCCAAGCGAGTGGTTGTTCAGCATAACCACCTTGATTGGCACCTTGTAAATGTTCAAAATAGCCAATTCCTGGTTAGTCATTTGGAAACCGCCATCCCCAACAAACAAGACTACTTCCTTATCTGGATTAGCAATTTTAGCTCCGATTGCTGCTGGAATTCCAAATCCCATCGTTCCCAAACCACCTGAAGTCACTAACTGACGTTCATTTTGGTAGGGATAATACTGAGCTGTCCACATTTGGTGTTGACCAACGTCTGTTACCACAATAGCATCTCCGTTAGTTAATTCACCAATTCGTTCAATAACAGCTTGCGGTTGAACTACACGCTCTTTCTTATCGTAAGAACGAACGCGGTTCTTGTCTTTAGTGACTTTCTCAATCCATTTCTCAGTATTGTTATGAACTGTCGGTTCAGCCAGCAACATTTGCAAAGCTTTCTTAGCATCTCCAACTACAGGAATATCTGCACTGATAATCTTGCCAATCTCGGCTGGGTCAATATCAATATGAGCAACCTTAGCATTCTTAGCGAAGGTCTTAGGATTCCCCGTCAAGCGGTCATCGAAACGACAACCAATACTAATCATAAAGTCCGCTTCCGTCATGGCAATATTAGCTGCAAATGACCCGTGCATGCCTCCCATTCCAAGGAAGAGTGGATGACTCGTTGCAATCGTTCCTTGTCCCAAAAGACTGGTTACCACCGGGATTTGATAGCGTTCTGCAAATTCATTTAATTCTGCAGCTGCTTCAGCATAACTAATCCCCCCACCAGCTAACAAGACTGGTTTTTTAGCCTTGGACAATTGCTTCAAAATTTTCTTGATTTGCATATCATTCGGCTCAAGAGTCGGTTGATAGCTTGGTAGGTTCACTTCTGGTGAATAAATGAAGTCTGTTTCTAAAGCAGATACGTCTTTAGGTAGGTCAATGACGACTGGCCCTGGACGGCCTGTAGTTGCGATATGAACAGCTTCCGTAATAATACGAGGGATATCAGCTGTCTCACGAACTTGGTAATTGTACTTAGTGATTGGCATGGTAATTCCCACGATGTCTGCCTCCTGAAAAGCATCTTTCCCAATCCCTGCTCGCGCAACCTGACCTGTAAAGACCAAAAGGGGAACGCTATCGCTCATGGCATCCGCAATCCCTGTAATGGCATTTGTTGCTCCTGGTCCGCTAGTGACGACGGCAACACCCAACTTTCCAGTTGATTTGGCATAACCTTCAGCTTCATGCAAACAACCTTGCTCATGGCGCCCTAGAATGTGGCGAATGCCTTTAAAATTATATATCGCATCATAAAAAGGCAAGACCGCACCACCAGGATAACCAAAGATGGTATCAATTCCTAAATCACGAAGTGTTTCCAAAACTAGGTCCGACCCCGTCTTAGGAGATTCTAAACTGATTTTCTCCATTGTTCCCCTTTCTCTTCTCTTAAAAATAACTTGTTACTATCATACCATTTTTTCAAAATTTTTCAAGAGAAAAGAAGAAATTTTCTGAATTTTCTATTTTAACGTTTATTTATGAATATTATTCTATTTTTTATAAGTTTTAAAATATAATTCACATTCTTTAGCAATTTATTTGCATTTATATTGTAAATTTCTTTAACTCATTTTTATATGAAATTTTTTTGAGCGCACTGCACGTTTGCAGAGTTAATGAAATTTATAATAACTATACAAAAAGGAAGCCACTAAGTGACTTCCTTCTAGAGTGAGGACTGATTAGTCTTCACCTTTGTTTTTCTTAATGATTTCTTCTTGTACTGACTTAGGTACATCTTCGTAGTGGTCAAATACCATCATGAATGTACCACGTCCTTGAGATGCAGAACGAAGAACTGTTGCGTAACCGAACATTTCAGCAAGTGGAACGTAAGCACGAACGATTTGGCTGTTACCGTGTGCTTCCATACCATCTACACGTCCACGACGAGCAGTTACGTGACCCATAACATCACCAAGGTTTTCTTCTGGAACAGTGATTGTTACAAGCATCATTGGCTCAAGGATAGCTGGTTGCGCTGATTTAGCAGCTTCTTTAAGGGCAAGTGAAGCCGCGATCTTGAAGGCAGTTTCAGATGAGTCGACATCGTGGTATGAACCATCGTAAAGCTTAGCTTTAACGTCAACCATTGGGTAACCTGCAAGAACACCGTTAGCCATAGATTCTACCAAACCTTTTTCAACCGCTGGGATAAATTCACGAGGAACCACACCACCGACGATTGCGTTTTCGAATTCGAATCCTTTACCTTCTTCGTTTGGAGTAAATTCAATCCATACATCACCGAATTGACCTTTACCACCAGACTGACGTTTGAAGAATCCACGTGCTTGAGTAGAAGCGCGGAATGTTTCACGGTAAGATACTTGAGGAGCACCTACGTTCGCTTCAACTTTGAACTCACGACGCATACGGTCAACAAGGACGTCAAGGTGAAGCTCACCCATACCTGAGATAACTGTTTCACCAGTTTCAACGTTTGTTTCAACGCGGAACGTTGGATCTTCTTCAGCCAATTTTTGAAGGGCGATACCCATCTTGTCTTGGTCAGCTTTAGATTTTGGCTCAACCATCAATTGGATAACTGGTTCTGGAACGTTGATTGACTCAAGGATGATTTTAGCTTTTTCATCTGTCAATGAGTCACCAGTTGTAGTATCTTTCAAACCAACGGCAGCAGCGATATCACCTGAGTAAACAGTGTCGATTTCTTGACGGCTGTTGGCGTGCATTTGAAGGATACGTCCGATACGCTCACGTTTACCTTTAGAAGTGTTCAATACGTATGAACCTGATTGAAGAACACCTGAGTATACACGGAAGAATGTCAAACGACCTACAAATGGGTCAGTCATGATCTTGAAGGCAAGAGCTGCAAATGGCTCTTCGTCAGATGCTGGACGAGTTTCTTCTTCGTCTGTATCTGGGTTAATACCTTTGATCGCTGGGATGTCAAGTGGGCTTGGAAGGTAGTCAATAACCGCATCAAGCATCAATTGAACACCTTTATTTTTGAAGGCAGAACCACACAATACTGGGAAGAATTCAACGTTGATAGTCGCTTTACGGATACCAGCTTTCAATTCTTCGTTAGTGATTTCTTCACCTTCAAGGTATTTCATCATCAATTCTTCATCAGTTTCAGCAACTGCTTCAACCAATTTTTCACGGTATTCTTGTGCTTGGTCAAGGTATTCAGCTGGAATATCTTCTTCAAGGATATCTGTACCAAGGTCGTTAGTATAGATTTCAGCTTTCATCTTAATCAAGTCGATGATACCACGGAAGTCATCTTCAGAACCGATTGGCAATTGGATTGGGTGTGCATTTGCTTGAAGACGATCGTGAAGAGTGCTTACAGAGTAAAGGAAGTCAGCACCGATTTTATCCATTTTGTTAGCAAATACGATACGTGGAACTCCGTACTCAGTTGCTTGACGCCAAACTGTTTCAGTTTGAGGCTCAACACCTGATTGTGAGTCAAGAACGGTAACCGCACCATCCAATACACGAAGAGAACGTTGTACTTCGATTGTGAAGTCCACGTGTCCTGGTGTGTCGATAATGTTTACGCGGTGGTTGTTCCATTGAGCTGTTGTCGCAGCAGATGTGATAGTGATACCACGTTCTTGCTCTTGCTCCATCCAGTCCATTTGTGACGCACCTTCGTGAGTTTCACCGATTTTGTGGATTTTACCAGTGTAGTAAAGAATACGCTCAGTAGTTGTTGTTTTACCAGCATCGACGTGAGCCATGATACCGATATTACGAGTTTTTTCAAGTGAAAATTCGCGTGCCATGAGGTTTGTTTCTCCTATTTATTTTTGATTTCTATTCTATTATAACACGATTTTAATAAAAACGGATAGGCAGGACCTACCCGTTCTCAATGTTTTCATGCTATTGTTGGTTTCAACTTGTAGATTTACAAGTTGAATTGAACTCGGGCTAAAGTTAATTAGCCGATTTGAGCCAGAACGGGATGCTGTGTGAAAAAGATAAACTTCCTTGTATTCGTCGAATACTGCGTCAGTTTCCTATTTTCACCTTGCATCCTTATCGTTCCTAGCATCATGATTTAGTTGAGCTCAAGCTAAAAGTCTGGAGAAAAAGATGAATCTCATTGGTTGCAATCGCAACCTGCTTTGATTCCCTATTTTCTCTGGGACTTTCTTAACGCTTTCGCATCCTATATTACCAACGGAAGTGTGCGAATGCACGGTTAGCTTCAGCCATACGGTGAGTGTCTTCACGTTTCTTAACTGCTGCACCAGTGTTGTTAGCAGCATCCAAGATTTCTTTTGCAAGACGGTCTTGCATTGTGTGTTCACCACGAAGACGAGCGATTGTTACCAACCAACGAAGTCCAAGTGTTGTACGACGTTCTGGACGAACTTCAACTGGAACTTGGTAGTTAGATCCACCAACACGACGTGCACGTACTTCAAGTACAGGCATGATGTTTTCCATAGCTGTTTCAAATACTTCAAGTGCATCGTTGCCAGTAGCTTCTTTGATTTGCTCAAAAGCACCGTAAACGATTGAAGCAGCTGTACCACGTTTACCGTCAAGCATAACGCGGTTGATAAGACGAGTAACTAATTGTGAATTGTAAAGCGGATCTGGCAATACGTCACGTTTTGGAGCTCTATTTTTACGACTCATTTCTCTTTATCCCCTTTCCTTATGCTTTTGGACGTTTAGTACCGTATTTAGAACGGCCTTGTTTACGATCGTTAACACCTGCAGTATCAAGTGCACCACGGACAATATGGTAACGTACCCCTGGAAGGTCTTTTACACGTCCACCACGAAGAAGCACCACGCTGTGCTCTTGCAAGTTGTGTCCGATACCTGGGATGTAGGCAGTAACTTCGATAAGGTTGCTCAAACGTACACGAGCGAATTTACGAAGGGCTGAGTTAGGTTTTTTAGGTGTCATTGTTCCAACACGAGTTGCAACACCACGTTTTTGTGGTGAAGAAACGTTTGTTTGAACTTTTTTATGACTGTTGTAACCAACGTTCAAAGCTGGTGATTTAGATTTTTCTACTTTTGATTTACGCGGTTTGCGAACCAATTGGTTAATTGTAGGCATCTACATTCTCCTGTGTTTTTTTATTTTTGGTGATGATACACTTGGTGACAGCTATCATCTGTGTGTACTTTTGCAACATTTGTCAGCACGTCCCTGTACACTCTTGAGAGACCAAAAGTAAAAAGTACCGTCTATTATTGTAACAAATTTTTCCCTTGCTTGTCAAGATATTTTTCTTTTTTATTGTTAATTTTAGCTCTTTTGTACTGCCCCCAAAAGAAAGAAAAGGAGGAATAAATCCCTCCTAAAGTTAGGTATTGTTTCATTCAATCCCATCATTTTTAACACATAATGTTCAGAAAAATATTATATCATCACAACCAACCAGATTCTTTCGCGATATTAGCTGCATCTGTTCGATTACTAGCATCTAGTTTCGAAAGAATATTGGTGACATAATTTCGGACGGTTCCGTTTGATAAATAAAGTTGATCTGCAATTTCTTTATTGGATAAACCCTTAGCAACTCCCTTTAAAACTGCGATTTCTTGCTCTGTTAATGGATTAGGATGCGTCATCACCACTTCCATCAATTCAGGCGAATACTCCTTGCGTCCTTCGAGGACAGTATGCAAAGTTTGCATGAGGTCTGCAATGCTTCTTTCTTTCAAGACATATGCATCCACTCCAGCCTTGATCGCACGTTCAAAATAACCAGGGCGCTTGAAGGTCGTTACCACAACCACCTTTGTTTCTAGCTTTTCTACTCGTACCCATTCCAGCACTTCGAGACCTGTCTTAACGGGCATCTCTACGTCAAGGATGGCGATATCCACAGACTCCTTTTCTAATAGTTGGATTGCTTCTTGCCCATTCTTGGCTTGAAAAACAGACTCTACATCCGGTTGAAGCGTGAGCAACTGGCACATGGCATCTCGCAACATACTTTGATCTTCTGCGACTAATACTTTCATCTACTTTCTCTCCTTATAAGGTAGTCGAACCTGCACTTCCGTTGGATGTTTCTGACTGATTACACTTACTTCTCCTGAAAATGGAAGAACACGATCTCGGACTGTATGGAGGTCATCCCCCTTTATAGAAGTAAAGCCACAGCCATCATCACTTACTGTTAAAATGAGTTCCTTCTCTGTCCGTCCTAATTTTAAGTAAACTTTAGACGCTTTGGCATGTTTGATGATATTGGTCACCAACTCAAGCAAAATCATGGAAGCCGTTGACTCCAATTCCTGAGTAAGGCTAGCAGTATCTAGTTGGTTATCCGTTTCCACCTCAATTCCAGCAATTTCTAACATCTTTTTCACAGTCTCTAGTTCGGATGTCAAAGTTCTAGACTTAAGATTTTCCACAATGGTTCGCACTTCATTCATGGAATCCTTACTGATCTGGTGAATTTCTTTTAATTCCTTTTCCACCTGTGGATAAGCCTCCATCTGAAACAACTGCAAGGCTAAATCTGTCTTGACACTCAACATAGCAAAGGTATGTCCCAAGCTATCATGCAAATCTTGACCGATACGACTGCGTTCATTTTCAGCAAGCAATAGATTTATCTTGGCATTTTGCTTAGTCTGCGCTTCTTTCAAATCCTCCACAATCCGAATCCGAACCAATCCAAAAGTCATTAAATCGACAAAAGCAAGAATTACAAGTAGATAGAATAGAAACTCAACTTCGATTCTCTGAAAAATCAACAGTTGGCCCACAACAAGGACTTGAGCAAGAAGAAAAGTCCGGACATGTAAAGAATTAAAACTACGTACGCCGAAATGATAAATTAAGAGATTGGCAAGGAAAAAGAAGAACCAGATATAATTTACACCAACAAAGGCGGTATTCCCAGCTACATAGGCTAGCATGATAACCCAACAGAGCCAGGATAAGCGCTGACTCTTGGTGGTTAAAACGCCTAAGTAAGCCACCACAAATAGAATATCAATCAACAAATGCCAGCTAGGTAGCTCCCCAGTCACTACAGGAACGATGGGAAAAACCATAAAAATCAAACTGGCCCAATACATATAGTCTATGCTTTTCAGTCTTTCAAGCATTAAGAATTCTCCTTATGATCTTGAAGGTAAATAGTCAAACCAAATAAAACTGCTGAAAAAACAAGTAAATATACTGTCGCTGATAGATTAATGCCACCCTCATTTAAGAAGGTCTTGATTAATTCCATCAACTGATAGCTTGGTAGACGCTTCCCGATTGCTTGCATCCAGTCTGGAAATAAAGAGATGGGCATCCAGAGTCCGCCTAAAACAGCCAAGCCAAAGTAAAGAAGATTGCCCACGACAGACATCAGCTGACTAGTCGGCAAGAGAGTCAAGGTCAAGCCAAGCGCTACAAAAGCAATACTTCCCGCAATCAGCAAAATCGCAGCTCCAACCCAGCTTCCTAGAGGCATGTCCACACCTCTGACTAAGTGCCCGACTGAGAATACAACTAGGATTGAGACCAAATAATCAACCATCATACTTGTTATCTTTGATAGATAATATTCTACCATATTTACAGGGCTATGACGTAATGTTTTCTGCCAGTTGTTAATCTTGTCAGTATGTAAGACAGCTGGAAATGAAAACATAGCAGTCGACATCATGGAAAAAGCCGTCATGGAGATGAGGTAATCACGCATAAAATTAGCTGGCCCACCTGGTGTGTCCTGATACATGCCTGAAAAGAATAAATAGAAGGCCGTCGGCATCCCTACTGACAATAGATAAGTTACTAATTGTCGTTTGGTCAATAGAAATTCTATCTTGTTTAGTGCGATCAATCGTTTCATCTTAGTCATCTCCCTTTTGTGTTTCTTCAAAGATTGTATCCAGCAAACTGCGATTATTGACTTCAATTTCTTGAATCCTACATCCTGCTCTGACTAACAGTTCCCAGAAAGCATCTGCTTCGCGTGTGACTACTTGCAGGGCATCTTGTTTTTGTGACCAGTTTTCAACCAAGTTAGACTGTTCGACAACTTCCTTGTAAGCCAGAGGTAGGATAAAGTGCTTTTCAATCTCCTCACTGCGCATGGCTAGAGGTGTCGTATCACGAACCAACTCTCCCTTATTTAAGACCAAAATGCGATCTGCGGTGTGTTCTACTTCCTCAATATAATGGGACGAATAAAGAATGGTGGCTCCTTGCGCTTTTAACTCCTGAATAATCTCCCAAAAACGTTGACGAGTTGAGGTATCCATGGCCGAAGTAGGTTCATCTAAAAAGACTAACTTTGGTCGCCCAATTAGAGTTAAGACAAAAGAGAAAAGACGCTTTTGACCGCCTGATAATTTTTCTGCCAACTGTTCTTTTTGTTGCTTGTCAAACTGCAATAGTTGATCAATTTCCTGCACACTCAAAGGATTTGGATAAATACTTTGAAAGAAAGCAATCAACTCCTTAACCTTTAATTTCTGTACAATCACATTCTCTTGAGGAAGGTAAGCCCTAGTATAATCTAACTTAGAACTCGTCACTGGTAAACCTTGAATAGATACTTGACCGCTTGTGACCAGTTTATCTCCGAGCAAACATGCCAAAAGTGTCGTCTTCCCAGCACCATTGGGACCAATCAAGGCAACACATTCACCATCGTTGATTTCAAAAGAGATGTTCCGCAAGATCTCCTTGTCTTTTATTTTCTTACACAATTTCTCAACTTTAATCACAGTCATGAGATTCTCCTTTCAACCACTCCATTCCCATAGGGAAAACGACGAAAATCATAAATCCAACCCCCAAAGCACCACGAATAAATTGGCGAAGTAAGTTTTGGTCAAACCAACCTGTAAACATTTCTACCAACCATACCACTAGTGATAGTCCAATAAAAAGATAGAGAAACGCTTTTTTCATTTTTCAAACTCCTTTTTCACATCTGAGACTAATTTCAAACCTTCTCGGATAAGCCAGGACATCATTCCAAATCCTGCAAATAGCTCCCAAGGAAAATGATAGAAATCTTCATCCAATCCTGAGAACATGAGATAAGTCATGACTCCTGCTGCTACTAAACTCATTGCGACAATTACTTTATGTTTCATTTTTTCTTCCTCCACTTGATGCATCTAGTATAATTCTTTGAAGGTAGAATCACTAGAAGCTTCTGTCATGAGGAGATATGACAAATGTCATAAAAAAAAGAAAGTTGCAAAATCAACTTTCTTTTTAATCTATTAAATTTTTATTCCACACTAAATAAGTATGGGTAAACTGGTTGTTGGCCTTGGTGAATCTCTACTTCAACATCTTCGAATTCTTCTGCGATTTCTTGGGCAATTTCATTGGCAAGTTCTTCGCTTCCGTCTTCACCAACATAGAAGGTTACAATTTCACTATCTTCATCCAACATATGTTTCAAGGTTTCAGTCAAGGTTTGGTGCATATCAGGGTTTGACACGAGGATTTTCCCATCCACCATACCTAGATTATCGTTTTCATGGATTTCTAAACCATCAATGGTTGTATCACGCACAGCTGTTGTAACGCTTCCGCTAACGACATCGCTAAGAGCAGCTGTCATACGCTCTTGGTTTTCTTCGATTGACTTGCTTGGATCAAAGGCAAGAAGACTTGTCAAACCTTGAGGGAGAGTGCGAGCTTCCACCACTACTGCTGGTTGTTCCAAAACTTCTGCTGCAGATTGAGCTGCCATGAAGATGTTCTTGTTGTTTGGTAGGAAGATAATGTTACGAGCGTTGACCTGCTCAACAGCCTTGATAAAGTCTTCTGTTGAAGGGTTCATAGTTTGACCGCCTTCGATAACATAATCCACACCTTGAGAACGGAAGATATCTGCTAGACCTTTACCAGCCACTACAGCAATCAAAGCATACTCTTTTTCTTCAGCAGGCTTGCTAACTTGGGCAGCTTCTTTTTCAACCTGTGCTTCGTGTTGGTTGCGCATATTGTCAACTTTCACCTTGACCAAGCTACCATATTTAAGACCTTCTTGCATAACAAGTCCTGGATCTTCTGTATGGACATGGACTTTGACAATTTCATCATCGTTGACAACAAGGAGAGAATCCCCGAGTTCATTCAAGTAGTTACGGAATTCGTCGTAGTCAAAATCTTTGGCATAGGTTGGACCTTGCTTAAGAGCTACCATGATTTCAGTACAGTAACCAAACGTGATGTCCTCAGTCGCCACATGACCAGCCACAGACTTATGATGCTCTGCATTGATCATCTCACTCATGTTGGCAGGAGTCGCTACAAAGTCCTCAGATGCAATATATTCACCAGTAAGGGCTGAAAGGAAACCTTCGTAAATGAAGACCAGTCCTTGACCACCCGAGTCCACAACGCCAACTTCCTTCAAGACTGGAAGCATGTCTGGCGTTTTAGCTAGTGCTGTTTTAGCACCTTCCAAGGCTGCGCGCATGACTTCAACAGCGTCATCTGTTTGCTCAGCTTTTTTCTTAGCGCCGATAGCAGCCCCACGAGAAACTGTCAAAATCGTTCCTTCAACTGGTTTCATAACGGCCTTATAGGCAACTTCCACACCTGATTGAAAGGCAAGAGCCAAATCTTGACCTGTTAACTCGTCTTTATCTTTGATGGCTTGTGAAAATCCGCGGAAAAGCTGAGAAGTAATAACTCCTGAGTTCCCACGCGCACCCATCAAAAGACCTTTTGCAAGAATGCTTGCTACCTCTCCAACAGTAGAAGCTGGCTTGTCTGCAACTTCCTTAGCTCCATTTTCAATGGTCATTCCCATATTTGTACCAGTATCTCCATCTGGAACTGGGAAGACGTTTAATGAATTGACATATTCAGCTTGCTTATTCAAGCGAGTTGATGCAGCCTGCACCATTTCTTGAAATAAGCTAGTAGTAATTTTTGACACGGTTATTCTCCTACAACTTTGATATTTTGAATGTAGACATTTACAGTCTGAGCAGTAATTCCAAGTTGGTTTTCCAAACTAAAACGAACACGCTCTTGAATGTTTTTGGACACTTCGCTAATCTTTGTTCCGTAGCTCAACACGGTATATACATCAACTGCAATGCTGCCATCTTCGGCCGCCTTTACGACGACACCTTTGGAATAATTTTCCTTACCTAGAAGGGCTTGGAAATTATCTTTGAGGGCATTTTTACTAGCCATACCGACCACACCAAAAATCTCAGTTGCTGCTCCACCTACGACGGTTGCAATCACTTCATCTGTTAGTTCGATTTGACCATCTTTTGTATTAATTTTTACAGTCATCCTTTTTACCTCAACTAGTTGATACTCTATTTTATCATATTTCAGCCCAAGTGTAAAAGCAGAATACTGTATCAGCGGATATTTACTCTATTTTTAAAATGATTTTACTCCTACAATAAAAGAAAAAAGACCCTGAGGTCTCCTTACTTTTATTATTAAACGCGTTCAACTTTACCTGATTTCAAAGCACGAGCTGAAGCCCAAACTTTTTTAGGTTTACCATCGATAAGAACAGTAACTTTTTGAAGGTTTGGTTTTACGGCACGTTTTGTTTGGTTCATCGCGTGTGAACGGTTGTTTCCAGATACAGTCTTACGACCTGTAAAGTAACATACTTTAGCCATTGTATTTTCCTCCTATTAGATCTAATATAGCGGATGTGCTAGCACCACATACCGTACTATGTTATCACACTTTCTTCTTTTTTGCAAGGGAATTGGAAGATTTTTTTATTTGACGTAGACAACACCGAGTTTACCAAAAGCCACTTCCCCGCGAATAATCAAGGTTTTGCTTGTTGGCGCTACAGGAGCGTCCGCCTTGGCTGCACCAAAGGATGTTTCTACTTTCAAATCTACACGCCAGTGTTGGGGAACATAGACAGTTGCATTACCAAAAGCTACTTCAATATTTAAAGTTGCAAAATCACCTAACATCTCTGCATTGTCATAATATATTTTAGCATCCCCAAAAGCAACTTCCACTTGATCCTCTACCAATTCTTGCTCTTGCTTATAGAAAGTACCACTACCAAAAGCGACTTCTTTATCCGTGACGACTGTTCGCTCACCGTTGTACCACCATTTTTTCCCATACCAAAACTTACTTGAGTGAGTGAGATAGCCAACACCTAGCACTGCTAAGATACTAGCCCAAAATAGAGACTGATTTGGGATAGGCAGAATGTTATAAAAATGATTTGCAATCATTACTGCTACTAGAGCTGTAAAAACTGCTGATGTCAGGTGACGACGAAGCAAAGATTCAACTGACTGGTAGGCAAAAAAGACGATACCAAGTAAAGGCCATATTTTACCATCCAAAGAAGGAATGCCAAAATTTCCTTGCAACAAAATCCATGCTGCTAAAACCAGCAACACAATACCAAATGCTTTCTTTTTCATGTTCTTACCTCATGTTTCTTAGATTTTCTTTTAGGAGGGATTGGTAATGTCGTGAGACATGAACCTCCTTGTGGGTCTGGTAAAAGGAAATGGTGCCTGTTCCTGAAAAGGACTTGTCCACCGAATAAACCTGACGGATATTTGCGATCGTTGACTTGGATACCCGACTAAAATAGCGAGGAAGGATAGCCTCTAATTCATAGAGTTTAAGCCGAACTTCATAGGCATCTTTCTGAGTATGGGCATAAATCTTGTTCCCTTCTGTCTCAAAGAAGAGAATTTCCGACAGATCCAGATAATATTCACCCGTCCCCTTGTAAAAAATTAACCTAGGAGACTTGGACTCTTGCAAGAGTCGCTGTAATTCCGCAATCTCATCTGTCAAAGCTGTCGCCTTGATGACAATTTCAGTTTCCTCTAAATTGCTGTCAATTTCGATTCGTAACTTCATTCCATCTCCTTTCTGACTCTACTATATCAAAGCTAAAATAAGAAAACAAGAGCAAAAAAGCAAGTGGTTACTTTAGCCCCGTAAGTGGTTCTAGGACCCCCTTAACTTACATGTCAAAATAGAAAGAAAATCACACCCCACACAAGTCCGCAAGCATAACCAACCAAGACATCCTTGGGATAATGCACTCCCCCTAAGACTCTCACTAGACCTAGGATGGCTGACAAGAGCAACAAGATAACCCCTACAGCTAGACTAGCATGTAAGCAAGCCATGGAGATAATGGTTGCTGAAAAGACATGACGACTAGGCATAGACTGACCAGGACTATCTCTGTCTAGTAGAGGTACAATTTCCCAAACTTCATAAGGCCTAGGAGCATTGATTTTCTTACGGAGAAAGGACAAAATCACAAAACCTGACGCTGGAATAAACAGGTAGATCCAGACCTGTTTCCCTAGTCCTTCTTGGAGATAGGTAATTACTAACAAGATTAGATAAACTATAGGCATGACTACTGTCATCAACCGATTGAAAGCTCTTAACAAGCTCAGAAGAAAGGGCTTATTTTTAATCTTACCAGCGATGTGGTCATACCATTCTTGATAATTTTTCATATATTTTTCTCATCTCTTACTCAAATTTTGCTTATAGGGAAGCACTTGTCTTCTAGTATAGTGCAGAAAAAGAAGGCCGTCAAGCCTTCTTTGGGTTTATTCTTCTGCTTCGTCTTCTGTAAATTGACTGTTATAAAGGTCAGCGTAGAAGCCTCCTTGTGCCATCAACTCATCATGATTGCCTTGCTCAATGATATTGCCATCTTTCATGACAAGAATCAGATCAGCATTTCGGATAGTAGACAAGCGGTGGGCGATGACAAAGGAAGTTCTTCCCTCCATCAATCGGTCCATGGCTTTCTGGATCAATTCCTCTGTACGGGTATCAACCGAAGAGGTCGCCTCATCCAAAATTAGGAGTGGCGCATCTTTCAGCAAAGCACGAGCAATGGTCAAGAGTTGTTTTTGTCCGACAGACAAGGTCACTGTATCATCCAAGACGGTATCGTAACCATCTGGTAGAGTCATGATAAAGTGGTGAATCCCTACAGCCTTGCTGGCTTCAATCACACGCTCATCACTAATCCCCTTTTGGTTATAGATGAGATTGTCACGAATGGTTCCTTCAAAGAGCCAAGTATCCTGCAAGACCATTGAAAAGGCATCGTGTACTTCCGAGCGCTTCATCTCCTTGGTATCCACACCATCAATGCGGATACTTCCCTTATCAATCTCATAAAACTTCATCAAAAGATTGACAATGGTTGTCTTACCAGCTCCTGTCGGCCCGACAATGGCAACCTTTTGACCTGCATGAGCAGTTGCAGAAAAGTCATGGATAATGGTTCGCTCTGGTGTATAGCCAAAGGAAACTCGATCAAAGACCACTTGACCTTTCATGTCGCTCAATTGTCTTTCTTTATGAGATTCATCTTCCATTTCCTCTTCACCTAAGAATTCGAAGACACGCCCCATGGCTGCGCTAGCCTGCTGCAAACTAGTAATCCCTTGAGCAATTTGCGAAAGGGGCTGAGAAAAGATACGAACGTAGGCCATAAAGGCAACGATAATCCCGATACTAATCTGCCCATTCAAGGCCAAGGCTGCACCGACGATAATCACTAAGGCATAGCTAAAGTTCCCAATAAACATCATTATCGGCATCATAATCCCTGAAATAAATTGAGATTTCCAGATACTATCATACAGACGATTGTTTAATTTCGCAAATTCTTCTTTGGTGCTCTCGATAGCATTGTAACTGGTCACCACATTATGGCCAGAGTACATTTCCTCCACATAGCCATTGACAGCTGCCAAATCCTGTTGCTGACTCTTAAAGAAGCCCTGCGATTTGCCCATAAAGACGGACACGAAAGCAAAACCGATAAGAGTTGAAACAACCGTCACCAAGGCTAAAATCCAGTTCATTCCAAACATGGTTACCAAGACTGCTACGACCAATAAAGTGGATGAAAGAACTGTTCCCAGACTTTGATTGAGGGACTGGGCTGCAGTGTCAACGTCATTAGACACACGAGACAAGGTATCTCCTTGAGAATGTCCATCAAAATACCCCAATGGAAGACGATTAATTTTCTCTGCAATCGCTCTTCTCAAACGTTCTGAAAAACGTTGAATAGCTGTTGTAAACAGAAAAGCCTGCAAATAATTTGATAGGAGTCCAATCACATAGATAACGGCCAAAAAACCACCAATGACTGCAACTGCCGCGACATCCACACTTGTTTCTAGGCCACTTGCAATGATATTGGTCATTTCCTTGATACGGGTTGGACCATATACAGTAATGATGTTGGATAAGATTGTTGCTAAAAAAGCGATTAGAAGGGCAAACTGGAGACCTGCAAGATAGGGTTTACTCTGTTTCCAGAGCGACAGTTTTTTATTTTCCATGTTCCAATTCCTCCTTCGATAATTGTGAATAGGCAATTTCTTGGTAAACTTCGTTGGTAGCTAGAAGTTCCTTGTGGGTGCCTTGTCCCACGACTTTTCCTTGATCCAAGACCAAAATCAAATCTGCATCCATAATGGTTGAAATACGCTGTGCTACGATAAGCTTGGTCATAGATTTTGTTTTCTCTGCTAGCTCTTGGCGTAGGACACGATCTGTCTTGTAATCCAAGGCTGAGAAGGAGTCATCAAAGATGAGGATTTCTGGCTTACGAGCCAAGGCACGCGCAATGGCCAGACGCTGTCTTTGTCCACCTGAGAAGTTGGTTCCTCCTTGAGCTACTTCTGACTCCAAGCCAGCTTCCTTATCCTCGATAAAGTTCTTAGACTGGGCCAATTCCAAGGCCTGCCACATAGCTTCCTCACTAAGTGGTGTTTCTTGACTGTGTCCAAAGTCTAGATTGCCCTTGACATCTCCAGAAAATAGCACAGCTTTTTGTGGAATATAGCCAACCTTGTTGCGCAAATCTTCCAAACCGTAATCTTGAACATTAACTCCGTCCACTAGAATTTCTCCTGCTGATACGTCATAAAAACGTGGAATCAGATTGACCAGAGTTGATTTACCAGAACCTGTTGACCCTATAAAGGCCACTGTTTGACCAGCTTCCGCTCTAAAGCTAACATGCTCGATAACTGCCTCCGAATTTGCCGCATAGCGGAAGGTCACATCCTTAAATTCGACCTGACCTTTGAGATTTTCATCAGCCAACTGCACTTGAGCAGGATTTTGGATAGAAGAATGCAAATCTAGAACCTGATTAATCCGCTTGGCAGAGACCATAGTTCGAGGAAGAACGATGAAGAGCGCCCCCATGAGAAGGAATCCCATGACAACCTGCATGGCATAAGACATGAAAACAACCATATCACTAAAGAGAGGCAGACGAGCTGTAGGAGCAGCATCGTTGATCACATAGGCCCCAATCCAATAAATCGCCACACTCAAACCACTTGAAATCCCCATCATGATGGGATTCAAAATGGCCATGAGACGGTTGACAAACAAATTCAAACGGGTCAATTCATCATTTGCTGCTGCAAATTTTTCATCTTGGTACTTTTCAGCATTGTAGGCACGAACAACGCGAATACCTGTTAGACTCTCCCGAGTGATACTATTCAGTTTATCAGTCAGACTTTGAATCAAGGACTGTTTTGGAAAGGCTAGCGTCATCAAAACTGTTGTCATCAAAACATTGACAATCACTGCTACAAGAACAGCCCAGAGCCAGTATTCTGAATGGCCTAAAATCTTCCCTATAGCCCAGATAGCCATAATCGGACCACGCGTAACCACTTGCAAGCCCATGGTGATCAACATCTGAACTTGAGTAATATCATTAGTGGTACGAGTTAGGAGACTTGGAATAGAGAATTTCTTAATCTCTGTCTGCGAGTAATCCAAAACTCGGTTAAAAATATCACTTCTCAGCCTACTAGTATAGGAAGCCGCCACTCTGGATGCAAAAAATCCAACTGCGACTGCGGACAAGAAGGCAAAAAAAGACATTCCGACCATCATACCTGCTGGTTGCCATAACTCATCTAAACTAGTTCCTTGAGTCCCCAGCAAATCCGTGATTTTCGAGATATAGGTCGGAACTTCCAACTCTAGGTAGACTGAAAAGCAGGTAAAGAGAATGGCTAGTAAAATCATCCCCCATTCTTTTCTACTAATTCGTTTGGCTAATTTCTTCATTATCTCCTCCTATTCTCTTGATATTTTCCTGTAGTTGATTGAGGACTTTCTCAAAAATCAGTAATTCATCTCCATCAATGTCTGCCATCAACTGGTTGTCAATGCGTTCAAAGAAGGCTTTAACCTGCTTCATTCGAGAACGCGATTTGTCCGTCAGACGAACAAACTTGGCCCGCTTATCGACAGGACTCGCCTCCAATTCCACCAAACCATTTTGTACCATACGCTTGACCAAATTACTAGCAACAGACTTGGTAATATTGAGTTCCTGCTCGATATCTTTAATCAAAACCAGTTTCTCTTTTTGTTCACACTGATCTAAAAAACGCAGAACCTGACCTTGTGGCCCACCCATAAATTCAATGCCACAACGCTTGGCTTCCTTTTGTACCATCAGATGTACCTGGTGACCAAAACGCTTAAAGACTAACATCGGTTTATCCATACTAATTCCTTTCTAACCAGCACATTTAGTTCTCCTAGGAACTAAATAAGTTTTCATGAGAACTATTTTAACACTTTGAAAAGAGATGTCAAGAAAAAAGTTTCCTAGAGAACTATTTTAGTTTAAATTGACATTAGGTAAGATTTTTTATATAATAAGCACTCACTACTGTGGATAGAAATCCATTCACTTAATAAAGGGAGAAAACTTTCAAATGAAACCAGAAGAACTAAGAGTTTTAGGAATTTTAGCAACCATTTTTGGAGCCATCGCACTTTTAGGATCCTGGATCCCGTTTATTAACTATCCATCGTTGTTCATCGCCATCGTCGCATTTATCTTGGGGATTATCGGTCTTATCGTCAACCTCAAAAAACGGAAAACAATGGCTATTATCGGAACATCCCTGGCAGTTGCCTCTGTTGTACTTTTCTTTACGACTCAGGTACTATACGCTGATGTCTACAAAGAGTATGCCAGGGAGTTTAACCGTTCCTACATGGATACGAGTGCCTCAATGGAACGCGAAGAAAAAAGCGGCTCGACAGACGATACCTTCACCTGGACCCAAGAACAGTTCGACGCCTTAATCGAAGGTGACCTTGACAACAGAGGAAAAGGTGGTACCACCTACGAGGATATTATCAACAAACACGGAAAGCCAGATTCCGAGTTTGACTTCACTCTTGGGGGTTACAATACGAAAAAAATCACCTATATCTCTATTGGAGACAAGACTAAGGCTGTTACCTTAACTTTTGCAAAAGATGACAATGGACAGCTCTTGCTCGTCCAAAAACATGCAGTCGGTCTAGGTCTAGAAAAAAGCAAGCAACAAAACGATTCTGAAACCCGAGTCTAAGTTCAAATATCAAAAAAACGAACAGCTAGTAAAACTGTTCGTTTTTCAATTAGAATCCGTCTACTTTTAAAAACACCATTACATATATTTACATCAAATCCCAATGCCTTAAAAAATAGCTATATTTTCAGTTTTAAAATAATTGGTTTTACATCGTTTTACAGAGGTTTACGACATTTTTGCCCCTTTTTTGCCCCTTCTCTCTCAATCTCATACATCTGCACAGAGTGCAGCACGAGATCCCGATACTTCCAAGTGCTGACCAGATACTCAATCACCTCCTGGTCCTCTATTTTGCATTCCATAAGTAACAATAGCTTGACTGTGTACTCATTTTTCAAAATCGGCACCTGGTAGGTCACATCCACCCAATGCTCAAAGCCTAAATCAGTTTTATCAATGCTTGTTAGTTCAATATTTAAGATTTTCATTTATTTATCCTCCTTACTTATCTATTCGTAAAAGAAGATAAAAAGTTATGAAAAAATCATTATTTTTTTATTTTTAACAAAACACCGTTTTTGACAATAATACACCACGATTCCTCTTCCTATTCTTCAAGAAAACGCTTTTTTAAACAATAGGATTGTGATTTGGGTTTCTAAAGTAAAAAATAAGCATTTTTGCCAAATAGAAATATAAGCTCTAATTTTGTTAGCCTCAACAAAATTGGCAACTAAGCGCTTTATAAAGCTATTTATTGAAGCCAACAAGTCAATTTCAGAGCAAACAAAAAAACCGCAAGCTACTGCCTGCGGTCTAGTGTACTATATTTTAATTTTATACCGGTTTTTTAGTCAGATCTTTAAGAAAGCAATTCGTTAACTCGATCTTGCACGGCTTGTGCGTCGTAACCAGCTCTCGATAAATTATCATATCGTTCTTGTCCATTGCCCCAAAGTCCTTGAATGACCTCGTTAGCTACGGTATTAAGATCCACGGTGTCTTCGCCACCTAAAAGGCTATTTACTTTGTCTTGAACCTCTTCGGCATCATAACCTGCATCAGTTAGTCTGTTGAAACGCTCTTGACCGTTCCCCCACAAGCCTTGTAGCACTTCATTAGCTAACGTATCCAAGTCTTTACTAGTATTTTCAGCATTTAAGAGGTCATTCACCTTGTCTTGCACGGCTTGCGCATCGTAACCAGCATTTGATAGGTTATTAAAACGTTCTTGCCCATTACCCCAAAGGCCTTGCACGACCTCATTGGCTATGGTATTAAGGCTTTTTAGATCGTTTTTACTGACTGAATTATCTTCCTCATCATCTAACAGGACTATATTTTTATCAAACGGATTGCTTGAGTATTGCCACCATCTGATACCGTCCATGCTAGGGAAATACTCAAAATCTGCTTGACCATCGTTTAACCCATATCCAGCAATCCAAAGACTGTTCGGGAATTGCGCAAGGATCTGCTGATAGTCAATATTATCAAGCGTGAAAGGTTTGTAGCTGTAATAGATTGGCTCATAGCCATTTTCTTTGATGATTTCCATGAAGCGAATACATGCATCTGTATTTGCCTGTTTATCTCCGCTAGCGTGATCTTCGTAGTCAAGGCACAAGTATTTTACTTTTTGAGGGACATTGTCAAGGAAGTAGCGTGCTTCTGCTTCTGCTTGTTCTACGTCTCCACCAAACCAAGCAAAATGGTAAAAGCCAATAGGGTTAGATTGTTCCACTTGAGCAGATAAGCAAGGGTTTAAATAGGTCGTACCTTCTGAGATTTTGATAATAGTATTCTGTGTACCCATGTCAGCCAAAATACCTGTAATATCGTATCCATTGTGGCTAGATACGTCGATGAATAAGTCGTTTTTCTTCATTTGTTTATTCTCCTTTCCATGCATCGTTCATCTGCTTCACTGCCGACTCAACAAAGGTATCTAAGTCCTTGTCAGTCATGCTGATGTTGTATTTGGTAAGCTCTGCTCGGACTTTATCACGAGCCTGTTCCAGCTTCTCCTCGCCTTTATAGCCAGTTTCTGAAGCTACCTGCTCAACGGCATGCACCGCGTTTTTAGCTAGAATTTCAGCGATTTTTACCGCTTTTTCTCCACCTTTTCGCAAAAGATACTCTTTTACTGCTTTTACGATACTGCCTGTTGCTACTGTTAAAAAGCCTGTAGCAAAAGCGATAATCAATTCATTAAATTGTGTCATATATTTTTCCTTTCTAGCGCTTTACTGCGCCTAAGCTTTCAACGGTTTTAGCATCCCAAATACCTAATTCATACATGATACGAATTGCGTTTTTTTGATTATTCCATCGCCAAGAAGCCACATTGCCTTGTTCTGACAATCTTGCGTTGGTCCAATCGTAATCATCTGAAGATTTTATCGGATACAACACTCTGATTCCATCACCCCAATAATCAAAATTCGCTTTTTTCCAAACATCAACGTTAATGATTCCCATTGATGTTCTAATGACTGCATTTGGGAAATCCCAACCAGGAGAGTTGGTATCCAACGATTTGAATCTATCCTTACCTAAAAGAGCAAGGTTCCCTCCGACATCTAGACCACAACCATTATCAAACCATGCGATTGGAGGGTTACTGTTTAAGTCAATAGTATATGCCATCGGCGCCCGTCTTGGTGCAGGCTTAACAAGAGCTAATTGCTCCTGCAATGCCTTGTTTTGCTTGGTCAATTCTTCAACTTGATGCTTCAAGATTTGATATTCTGTTTTCCCTTCAACAAAATCTTTCGCTTCAAGCTCTGCTTTGCTTGTGTAATCCTTTTCGAATCGTTTGACATCACGGCCAACCGCCTGAGCAAATTCCTCTAAATTGCTCATAGTAATCACGCTTTCGCTGCGTTATAGGTTGCGACAAGGTCAAGGTTTGCAAACTCGTCAATACGACGGCCGAGGTCAGCCAATTTTTGCACGACTGCGCCTTCAGTATCGCCACTCATTGCAGCAATCTTTTCAGCAATTTCTTTAAGCGTATCAAGATTTTCAGGGACTCCATCGCCTAGAATATCAGCCTTAACTGCGGTTTTAGCCTGCTCGATGGCCTGCATTAAAGTAGCATTGTCAATCTTTGTATTGATCAACTGCATCATTGTCTTGTTATCCGCTCCTAATGCAGAAGCGAATGCAATCAGTTTACTTGTATCCATAATTTATCATACCTTTCCAATATTGTAGTACATTAGTAGGTCTGGAATTTCCTGACTCACTATGCCATCACCACTTGCAGTTTTTTCTGCAAGCTGTTTTTTAATTTCTTCTGCAATATCCAACTCTCTTAGAGCATGGATTTCCTCTGTGACCAGATTCTTATCCGATTTTGTGATTCGGATTTGAGTCGAGTCGTCACTTGGGAATGTATATCCACCCACTGATACCTCGATTCGATATAAGCCAGCAGGTAAAATCATGCCCAAATTGAAGGCAACTGCGCCATTTGTCACGACTGCCGTCTTGCGTAATTGCTCCTGACCTCTCGTCAACGTGATAGATGCCTCTTGTCCTTCAAGATGTGGAATCGGCTCATGGTTTTCGTCAAGCAAAGAAAAGGCAAATGTGGAAGCCACATCGCCCTGCTTAACTAAAAATCCACCGTCCACTTGTTCGAGATTCGTTGAATTAAGAACATAAGCCATTCTTTGTTCCTTTCTTAATTTTTATTCTGTATCAATGCTTTCAACTCTCTAACATCTTCACCTAATGATTTAACCTGCTCAGCCAGAACCAAGATCGCCTTGTTCTGTTCGTCGTGGTTATCCAGACGTTTATTGGCTGATGTTTTAAATTCGTGCAAGTTCTCGATGTCTTTTTCCATAATTGTGATGCGATTCTCTTGTTTTGTCGCTCTGTCTTTCATCGAAAAATAAAGACCAATCACAGGGATAAGAGATATGAAGATTTGCAAAATTAAATGCTCATATTCTGGCATAGTCACCTCTATTCTTTAGGTTCAAACTTCCATGCTGCACCTGTTCCGTCAAGTTCAAGACGACCGTTGCGAGCAAAGTCGCTGACAGGTTCACCGTTATATGTGAACTCACGGTTAAGTTGAACCAATACACGCTTACCTTCACCGTTCACTTCCGCATGGTTAGGGTCTTCAATGGTAATCAAGTCATGTGGCATATAATGCTTACCAACTTCAGCAAGTGGAATCAACTCTACCAACTCCTTGTAGTTGGTTCCATAAGCGATTGTCTTGCCAGCTACAGCATTTAAAACGACCGCATGGATGATTTTACCATAACGGTCGGTTTCAGCTTGGTTATGCTTAACTGCTTCATCAGTAGCAGTCTGTTTCGCTTCAGTTTCAGCAAGTTTATGAGTCGCTTCTTCCAATTTCGCTTGCGTTTGAACGATTGCGCTTGCAGGGTCCAGTTCAGCTTTTACAACATCAAGCACCGCTTGAATAAGCACTTCTTGACCTTCATGCGTGCGGTCTCCAGACAATCCTGCCTGCTCGTAGCTATAGCGTTGGCCATGCTCTTTCTTGATTGTCACGATTGTGACATTTTCTGGTTGGCGGTAGTAAGGGTTATTTGCTAATTCATAAGTTTGTGTCATGTTCTATTCTCCTTTTTGCATTTTAGCTTTAATTTCTTCAAATAGTTCTTTGAGAGCCGGGTCGTATTCCAGCACCTCATTCATTGCTTGTAATTCGCTTGTTGCGAGTTGGTAAAACGCCTCATTTTGAGCCGATTCAAGCTCGCATTTGGCCAATTTAATCGCTAGTGAATTCATCACTAATTGATCCAATGTTTCATTCATGCTGTTCTTCTTTCTATTTTTTCGTTCAATTCTTGAATAGCCTTAATTAAATAAGGTACGAATTTTGAGTAATTGATTGTTAAATAGTTATCCTCGCCCTCATATTTCTCGACAGAACCAGGGATAATATTTAACACCTCCTGCGCAATCAGACCGATTTCTTCATGTGTCTTATCCTTGATATAGTCAAATGCTACTAAATTCAAGGCATTTATTTTGTCCAGCGCCTTGACCTGTGTAGGTTCGATATTTTCTTTCAATTTTCTATCTGAGCCGGTTGTGATTCCAGCATGTTGTCTCCATTTTCCAGTGACGATCTGACTCCACCAAACGACTCGATTATAGCCACCGTCGGGATTATCCCCTTCGCCATTTATGTCATCGGAAGCAATCCATATCCCTTTCGGTGCATTGATTTTGGAGTAGAAATTAACCTTTGATGTGCTTGCGAAATCCACTTTCGAATAGAAATCCACATCATTTCTACAATACATCTTCCCGTCTGTGTTGACATACCAGGCCTTGGGGCCAGGGGTGTCTAAACTTTCACCCCAGTTTGCCCAAAATGCGTTTCTGTTCGCACCGGCGTTCGTTCCGTTCCCCATCCCAATACTGACAGAGTTAATTCCTGTTATGAAATATCCATTTCTGTTTGCGTACTGACCAAATCTGAAACCTCCAATTTTACCTTGAAAACCTTCTAGAAAGGTCGCCGTGACTACGACTGAACGAAGCTTGTTGATGAAAGCTTCCTTAGCAGCAAGCATATCTGTGAAGATGTTACTTGAAACGAACAACCGAGCCATAGCCTGGTCCATGATGAGCTTGTCTGCTGTGATAGTGTTTGAGCCAATAATTTCAGCATTCAGCTTAGCAAAATTACCTTCACCAACAAATAAACGCTTGAAATATCCCTGAATAGCCGTGAGTTCATCAAGCAAGGTCTTACCTTTGAGTCTAATTTTTGCAGCTTCAATCAATATCTGGTTATTCGTTGCATTGATTTGCGAAACGATTGAACCTGCACTGGTCAGATTTTGAATCGCCCAAGAGCCGTCCAGTTGACTTTGAACCGTGCGAACGGCTTCGGACATATCATCAAATTGACTGGCTTTATATCCGTTCGTTTGAGAAGCACGAACGAGCATAATCTCTTTGATTTCTACCCAGCCATTTCGGGCTAAATAAAAATAAAGTGGATATTTATCACTATTCCCAAATTCAAAATCTTTGGAAATAGTGTATGTTTCGTTGAACTCTTGCCAATTGCTTGAAACCGCAATTGAGCTTGTTGCTACATCTGAAGCGAAAATTGTTTCGTTCGCTTGGTGATTCTTAGCAGCCACCGTGAAATTATGGTCCAATCGTCCCATAATGCGATACTTAAAATTAAGAGTATAGGTCTCACCTCTGGCCATCCTATCGATGTAAAGTGGTAACGTGAATCCCGCAAATGTATACCCTGAATTTCCAGTGCATCGAATGGTAAATATACCGTTATTCACAAAAACTCTCTTAGTATTGCCTTCATTAACAAGCGTATGCCTGTCCATCGATTTCGAACGGACAATTAAGTTATTATCGATTCCAATGCTTTTAGCGACTTCAACCTGAAACAATTGATTCGTCAGCGCCATGCGAGCAACCTTGTTAGAGATGTCGTTCTCATTTCTACCGATAATACGCTCATAGAGCTGACTTGTTTCCTTCACACGTTGGAAGTCCGTCTGATTAGCCTTGCCAGCGATCTGCGATGTGATACTTGCAAATTGGCCATCAACCGTCTGCTTGTACTGAGTTATTTTTGTAGCGATATCATTGTTCGTCTGCGTGCTTATCGCACTGAAACGACGCTCAAGACCTCTCACATCCTCTTGATAGGTCGATTTCCCAACGTAGTCTCTGGATATCTGCTCACGAATTGCAGACGCTTGACGAGCACTCTCGTCTCTTGCATAACGCTGCAGGCTCTCTTGTCGCTGGCCGTCTTTACTGATGTAAGTTTCAATCGCGCCCATTTTAGTAAATAGACCGTCTGCAGTGTTTTTAACTTCATTAAGCTTAGTGCCGTACTGAGTCTTGAAAGCTTCAATCTGCTCAATAGCAGTCTGTGAAGAGGACTTTAGATTGTCGATTTGAGTTTTAGCTCGCTCGCTAATCCGCTTGGCTTCTTCAGCAAGTGAATTGCTTGCTCCAGCACTTCTCAAAGCTTCTTCTGCCTTTCGTCTAGCTTCATTGATTGCTGCATTATCGAACGACTGAAACTTCTTGTCGATTTCATCAGCGATTTGACGTTTGACTTCTTCAGCTTTGGCTTTGGTAGCATTCAACTCATCTGTGAACTGATTGACTAATTCTTCTTTTTTTCGGTCAAAAGCCAAATCTGCATTTCTCAGTTCCTTAGCAATCTGTGCATCAACACTACCTAACAATCCTTGGGTTTCATTCTTCAATGCGTCACTGATCATGTTGCCAATCGCGCTCGCAAGACCAGACTTGAATTGACCAAAACCGATTGATTTTAATTTTTTAGCCATTGGCGAATAGGTGTATTTTGTAATCTTCTTACGAACATCAAGGCCAAAGCCTTCATGGTAAATACTGACCACATCGAACATTTGAACAGGTACATCACTCTGGCCGACAACCTCAATCTCAAGGCTATCTTCCAACATGTCGCATAAAGTTGTTCTGAAATACTGCTCACCGTACTTGCGTAGGCTCGCTTCATCTTTCACGTCCTGATCATTAACCTCAACCACATCTTCATAGATTTGACTGTACTTGTTAATGAGCGAACTTTCAATAGTGACTGAGTAATGCTTGTCAGGCGCTTTCTCTCCCTCGCCTTTAATTGTCGTTTTAAAAGTGATGCGAGTTCTTAAAGACTTGGTAGAGGTCTTGTGTTGATAGCTAGACAGGTTTTTCTTGTACATAAAAAGCGATTCATTTTCTGAACCGCCATTTTTCAAAAGCCGAACCTGATAGCCATGTCTGACTAAATCCCCGCCCCACTGGCCAAGGATAGAGTGCTTGTCTTTCGCAAATGCCTCCATAGCATTTTTAGAATCGATATTAAAGGTATGTCTATCTTCAATATCTGAAAAGAACGAGAACGGATTATCACGAGTGATGCTTCCGGCAAAACGACTCAAGGCAGTCGAACCAGTCTGTCTATCCAATGAGATAGGATTTACCACATAGTTGTTTAAAAGACTAAAAACTTGATTGGCATAGACTTGGATATATCCTTGTTGCTTTTCAACCTCAAAAATATAAAAATCTTGCTCGCCATGCAGGTCATCTGCAGTCAAGAAAGTTTCCTCTTTCAGCAATTCCCACTTGAGATCCGATGTAGGAAATCTAAACGTTAATTGATAGGTATTGTTTCGCTCCTGAACAATTTCATCGTTATAGGCCTCATTCAAAGGCATGTTGCCTTCTGTAAGATAAATCATAAGATGTACCTCCAATTTGGCCGAACCGTGACTTTACGAACGGTACCAGTAAAGACCAGACCATTATTACCTACTGTCAATTCAAAGAAACCACCACGTTTCCGTAGAGTATTTTGAACCACACCATCTGCATTGTAGATATTCTGCTTCTTATGTCTACAATCAATGGTCACTTTTTGTCTAATGGTTAAGTGCATAGTTGTCCGCCCGATCGTCAAGGAGATATCACCGTCTCCTTCAATCTCAATTACTGGCTCACTATAGACGGAACCTGGATTGTTAATGCTTCCACTTGATGTGAAGATTAAAGGTTCAACACTTTTCTGATAGCGGAATGGTTGCATATCTAACTTAATAGCTAATTCCCAGCCATACATACCTCTTACGGTTATTTCTGTATCTAATAAATCGGCATAAAAGAAAGCGTCGGGTTGATAACTAAATTCAAGCTTATTATCAACCGCTTTAAATTTTTCAACAAGCGTTGCTAAATCTGAAAAACGTTCAAAGAATATCCGGATAGTTCTGTCGTAATTCTCAAATGCGCCATCAACAACATTATAGCTACCATTCGTTCCGTATGGTTTGAGCTGTTCCGCGAATCGAGGGCTCGCATGGATTGTTCCAAAATCCATAACTACACAATGCTTAAATGCCGTTGTTGAAAAATCATTTATTTTTAAATAATTTGTCATCACAATCCCTCTCTTCCTATGATATTTCCTTGATAACGATATGAGTTTTCAGCAATCGCCTTACCATCAAGATACGTATTGAAATCTTTTTCTAGCAATTTACCGAGCAGATTTTCAACGCTAGCTTTTAAATCAACCAATTCTCTTATGATAGATTGGTCTTGATTGTTCGTATTATTAACTGTGTAGATTGTTCTCGCTTGTTCATTTGAACGACTGCTAGTATTGATATCACGAATGCGACGGGTTAAATGAGAAAGTTTAGTATCTTCAAAACCAATCCCTTTTTCATAGTTCGGCATACCTAAGCGGTTCATCAACGTTCTAGTATCACCAGCCTTCATGACCTTCGTGCCAGGAGGTAGAGGTAAGGTTACGTTACGACCCTCTGGAATAAATGAAGTTCCGTCAGGTAGTGTAATCAACTCTTTATACAGCGTCCCTCGTTGGTCGTTGACCATAGCAAGACCACCAAGGTGATTATCCGTACCTTTAGCATGCCGTTCAGTAAAATGACGTGTGATGATATCAATAAACTTAAAAGCTGGTAATGAAGAAATAGCGTTCCAAACCGAACTAATCACCCCACCAGTATTGTTCGTAGCATTGATTCCTATTGGACTATTCTGTTTAACGGAATTAACCGCGTTGCTTGCAGCTGATGCTTCTCCTTGCGTCTTGTTTGTAGCGTTAATATCAATCGGGCTATTTTGCTTAACTGCGTTCACCCCCGTGCTTGCAGCTGCTGAAGGAGTTCCTGTCAAATCTACAGCGTTAATATCAATTGGTTTTAATTGATAAGGAGAGTTAACGCTCAGCGCAGCCGATTGTGAAGCTCCTCCTGTTTCATCAGTGGCGTTAATGCTGATAGGAGAAGTTTGCGCAGGCGAGTTTACGCTAGCTTGGGCGCTTGCTACTGCTTCTGCGGTTTTATCTTCCGCTTGCAACGGTTTAGGTGCCGGGAATAAAGCATTCCAATAGTTCAAACCAATATTGGCATTGTTCAAAGTGCTTGTAAAATTAGAAGAATCCGCTGTCAGATTTTTTACAAACACAGAAGCTTCATTCCATAAAGATAGACCAGCTTTGGCATTTGCTACTTCTGTTTGGAAAGATTGACTATTTGCCAATAATTCTTTTTGAGTCGGTGTCAGTGCATTATATTCGCTTAATAGTCTTGTTGCCTCAGTAGCGCTATTGACAGCACTCTCATTCTTTAAGAAGAGTTCTTTGATATGAGCAGGCATACTATTCCAAGCTTTTAAGTTACTTTCGCTATCAAAAATAGCTTGCAATCCAGCTTTATTATCTACAATAATTTGTTTCTCTTCCAAGGTCATACTTGACCATTTGCCGGATTCAACAAGGGCTTCAGCAATCGTTACTCGGGCATTTGAATTTAAATTGGCATTTTTGGCAATAAATTGCAGTTGTTCCCAACCTTCAGCAGACTTAGTAGCTTCTCCGATAACTTCTTTAACGTTGGATTTAACTTCAAAATTACCGTTTTCATTGATATTACCAACCAACAAAGACCAAGCGTCATTTGCTTCTCTTGTCTCTTTGCTCATATCACTAGTATATTTAGCTAGGATACTATGAGAATCGCCCATTTTTTGAGATGCTTCTGCAGCTTTTTGACCAATCATTTCATAAGATAGACCGTATTCCTCAAGGACTTTTTTAGCTTCTTCCCAGTAATTCCAGCTTTGACCAGTTCTTGCTTTAAGTTTTGCGTCAAGATTCTGCATAACCTGGTAATACTTAACCCCTAAAGCCTCCATCGTCTGTTGATGATTAGTTTCCAACGTTTGTAGTTTTTTATTGTACGTTTCTTTATCAAGAACTTTACCGTCCAACAGTTGTTTTAACTCATCTTTTGACGTTTTGTACAATTGGTTCTCTTCATCAAGAGCCTTCTTCAAAACATCTTTAGTATGTTTTAGCTGGGTCTCGTTTAGGGTGCTAATCTCTCCATTTAAGGCTTGAATTGCCGCCTTCTGTTGTTCGCCAGATAATTCCATCATTTCGATTCTAGCTTTAACCATCTCTTTTTGGTTGTTTAAGACGATTTCTTTTTCTTCTTGAGAAAACTTGCTAGCATCTCCGTTATGACGTTTGTAAATTTCGCTAACCTGATTAGCCATTGCGTCGGTATTTGAAACAACTTGCTCATTTTTTGCTTTCATATTAGCGATTGCTTCATCACTAATACCCCATTTTTTGGCTAATTCTTCCATACGCTGACTAGCTTTTTCTGCTCCTGAAGCAACCTCTTCATGAAGCTTTCTAAATGATTCAGATACCTTTTCAGCATCTCCTGCGTGTGTTCCGAAGTTGGCTACTGCAGTGCTTGTTTCATCAACCTTGGTTTGGAAATCTCTTAAATCTTTGGTAGCAGTATCGCTTAATTGAGAACCGAATTCCTCTGTTTTGATTCGGGCTTCGTCTTTCTTATTTCCTAAGTAGACGAGTCCTGCTGCAAGGAGTGCAGTACCACCTACAAGAGCCCCGATTGGGTTTGCTAATGCCCCAAACGCACCAGATAATAATCCTGTATTCGATGCTGCTCCTGCCGCTGCAGTTTCAACTGCTCCTGCTGATCCAGCGAATGCTTTCATCGCGCCTGCTGCAAACTTAAAATCTTTTAAATACTTGAGTGAACCACTCAAGAACCCAATTCCTCTAGATAGACCACCTATAGCTTTAATCAGACCACCAATAGTAGATATACCACCACCTAAAATTTTAAAAAATGGACCTATAGCAGCTAACGCCAATCCCCATTTAATGATGTTCTGTTGTTGTTCTCTTGACATGGAACTGAATTGCTTAGCCAAATCTGCTAGTGTACTTATCCAAGGTTTTGCTGCTTCTAATCCGTCTTTTAGTGCATCTAATAACGGACCTCCAAATTCAATTGCGACATCTGTCAATTGGTTCTTGAGCATTTGAAGTTTGGATTGCATTGTCTCGTAACGTTTATTCGCTTCGTCTGTTAATGCAGTACCTTTTTCCCATTCGCTATTCGCTAGTCCAACTGCCTTGCCCATTGTTTCAGCCGCAAGACCCAAAGATTTTAACATGTTAGATTGTCGGATACCTGTTAGACCAAGTTGCTCCAAAATCTTGTTAGTATCTTTCCCGCTTTCACTAGCCTTACCAAGACCTTTTATAAAGTCTTGCAAAGCTTCAGCAGGCTTGGTTCTCCATTTTTCTGCAAATTGTTCCGCAGTTACTCCAGCTGTATCAGCGTAGATTTTCAATTTTTCTCCGCCTTCTGATACAGCGTTAGAAATACCTGTGAGCGTTTGAGTCATTGCTGTACCACCAGCTTCAGCCTCAATACCAACCGAACTCATTGCAGTTGATAGACCTAAGATTTCAGGCGTAGTCAATCCAGCTATTTTACCTGATGCTGCAAGACGATTGGCCATGTTGACAATGTCGCTTTCAGTTGTCGCGAAATTATTCCCCAAACCAACGACGGTTGCACCGAATTTAGCAGACCAACTGTCAAGATCATCTCCTGAAACTTGCATGATATTACCGATTTTAGCGATAGACGTTGCAGCTTCTTCAGCACTCAAGTTAGTAGATACACCAAGGTTAATCATGGTTTTAGTGAAACCTTCGATTGAACCAATCGGTACACCCAACTGCCCTGCCGCTTCAGCGACTGCAGCAATTTCTGTAGCACTAGCTGGCATTTCTTTTGCCATATTCCGAATGCTAGCGCTGAGTTTTTCAAATTGTTGAGGTGTTCCGTCTACTGTCTTTTTAACACCAGCGAAGGCACTTTCATAATCGATTGCCGCTTTCAAAGCTATCCCTGCTCCAGCTACAATAGGGGCAGTCACACCCTTGGTTAAAGCAGAACCGAAACCAGATACACTTTCACCAACGTTTTTGAATTTATTACCCAATTCTTGAGCGCTTTTTCCAAACTTAGTAAACGCACTATCGTCTATGTAGGCTTGCCTCATTGATTTGGCTAATTCTTCATAGCGATTTTTCAACTCAGCTACTTTAGCAGCAGTTGCAGTCATGCTAGTACCGGCTTCAAGTAATTTCTTTTTCTGCTCATCACTAGCCGTAGAAACATCACCAATACTAGCTTTTAATTCATTATATCGTTCACTTTGTGAACTTAACAACTTTTGGTAATTGCCTAAAGCAGAACCAGTTTGATCCATAAGGCTCTTTAAGTTGGTGACATTCTTGCCAGCGCCCTTAAAGTTATTTTCCATAGCTTTTAGGGAATTATCGACGCCTTTTAAGTATGTCTTCAACCTTCCAACATTCGATTGGAAAGGAGCGACATCAAGGGTTGCTGTTGCGACTAACTCACCAATATTACTTGCCATTTACTCTCCTTTCTAACCAAAAAGGAATGGAAAGGCTTTATCGAGCGTAGTCTCTTCTTCCTCTTTGATATTTTTAGTTTCTAAAGCCTGCACCATCAAATCAAAATCCGATAGACGCATGCTCTTAATATCATGGATAGTATATCCTTGACTCATCAACGATTGAAACCATATCAACAAGTTTTCTTTTGCTTGTTTTGGCGTCAATCCTTTTTCTTCTTTTTTCCCTTGGTAGTCTCTTTTTCTTCTTGTTTACCACCTAAAGCAGCTAAGTAGAGATCATTCAAGGTTTCAAGCGTTTCAACACTTGCAGTTTTCAAATCTTCTGCAGCAAACTGCTCACCGTACATTTTTACAAACATATCCAGATACGCTTCATTTAATTCACGGTGTTTAGCTGGATTCAACAAATCCTCTTTTACTTCATATAGAGCGGTTTGACGGACTTGATGTTCCAAGGCTAGTAAGTTGTCTTCAACATTTACATAGTCTTTAGAAAATTCCTTCAAAACACCTGCTTTTTTAAATTTAATTTCAAACATTCTTTTTCCTCATAAATAATAAAGGCTTGGAAAACCAAGCCTCTTATTACTGTTGTTCTAGTGTTCTTTCTGTGTCAGCGGTAACTGCTAATTCTGAACTAGCACCGCTTAGGCCTTTGGGAAAACCATCTCACGGAATTTAGTTTCTTGGAACTCAGGATTATCTTCACGACCAACGATAAGAACCAAACCTTCTTCTTCGTTTCCACGGGCTACGAAACTTCCTGACACTGTATCATTTTTAGGATCTGGTGAACCATCTTTAGTTTCGTAATCCATGCCTGGAAGCGAGAATTTACCTTTAAGCAATCCGATCCAGATTTTCTTTCCGTCTTCTCCAGTCGTTTTGAAAAGACAAGCGATGTCTTGAGGAGTAAGTTTCTTGCTATACTTCTCAATTCCGTTTTCCACTTCAATTCCGTAAAAATCCTTACGAACATCACTTGGTAAATCCAACCAAGCTACTTCAAGAGTTGTACCTGTAATACCAGATGACAATACAACGTATGGTCCATCATCCGCAGCAATTGTTTTCAATTCATTTGTGATATCAATTTTAGCTGTTTTCAAACCAGGGATTTTTTTAGAAGTTGGAACCAGATTCTTATCTGTTACAACACCATACTCAAATCCGCTCAAACCAAATTTTACTTTAGACATTTATTTCTTTCCTTTCTTTTTCGAGATCGCTCCAATCAAAAAAGCGATATTTGCGGACGTTCATCAACAATCCAATATCGCTATCCATATATCGAGGTTTCTCATTTGCTGTATAACGTTCAAATCCGTTACTTTCTAGTATCGTATCTAGTCTTTTGTTGATATTATCCGCTTGTTTAGCATTTTTGCACCAAAAGTCTATTGTGATACGCTGTTCTGTTGCAATAACTGCATCATCTGCATAATCGTGAGGTGTTTCATAAGTAGAGTAAATTCTCGCAAATGGAGCGAGTTCTTTTTGCTTCATATTGATTGGCTTTTCAGGTATATCGTAGGTAAAGATACCTTGTTTATATTGTCCTGGAAATACCTTACCTCTATACTCATTAAACAATCGATTCAATGTATCGTCTGCTGCTAAAAGTTTATAGGCTTCAGTCTCAGCAATCATTTACCCAACACCCCCTTCATAGTTTCAAGATAGATTTCTTTCGCGATAGGTGTGACCGTATTTATCGTTTTCTCCTCAAAATTTTGAGACTTTTGATAAATTGTTCCGTCATCTGGAAATCTAGCACGCCAACCTGTTGCACGACCATATCCGATATCCTTAGACGGTGCATCTCCACCACTTTTGAAATTACTGATTTTTACATCTTCTTTTAATCGAGAATACGTTTCCTCTTTATATACCGGAGTATTTGCTTCAAGTTCTTTCTTGAACTCTTGAGCAACTTCTGTTACAGCTTCACGAGCTACTCGAGGCGCTTTGGCTTCCAGTATCGTGAGATTTTTAAGGCAAAGATCCAATCCTTTCGTCATGACATCATCACTCCTGCCACTAGGTCGATTTCTTTATTCGCATAATCTCGTTCAATTGCCACAATCTTATACTCTAGTCCGTCGAAATCGATATAACAAGAATTATCAAACTTCAATTTAGGAAGGTGTCGAATCAAAAACGTTTTAGTGTCTTTGTGCTCTGGCAAACCGCTTGCTTTCGTCACGGTCGCGCCTTCACGAAAATCCTTAATACTAGTTTTCGAAACCTCCGCCCAACAAGTATACAAGCATTTTTTCTTGAAGGTTAACACTTCTCCATCTTCATTTTGCTCACCGATTTTTTGAAAGAAAGTAATGCGAACATTCATTTTACGAGTTCTCATCTAATTCCCTCCTTGCTCTTAGTTGGTGAATGATGTTTAAAACACCGTTAGCCAATGGATACCGCATGGTATCCGCTGACATTCCACGGTGTTCGTATTCTTCCTTCACTTGCTTCTTTACTGCCAGGCGGAACTTGGCATAGCCTTCCAAATCTTTAGGTTGCAAGTCATTCCCGATTGCGAAACAAATTTGTTCCCTCGAAGATTCAATTAGTTCAATCAATAGATCATCTTCAAAATCATAATCGATTTTGCAGTATAACTTGACTTCTTCTAAAAAGTCGAATGTTTCATTATCCATATTTCTAACCTCCAATCAAATCAAGTAGATCTTGTTTAAGGCTAGAAGGATTGTAGCTGATACCTTTGCTGTCTAGATAAGCCATAATATCTGCCTTTGTACTTGCAGCAGTTGGTTTATCTAACTCGACAGTCGCCGTCTTATTAACGGCTGACAGTGGGCGTGAATGTTACGAAATAACCAGCTTTTGCATCTGCTTTTTTGACATCGAAGCGCATAACTGCTTGTAGGTATTGACCATAGATTTCATTATCCGCCCAACGAAGACCAAGATCCATACGGTCGGCAAACAAAACTGCACGAGTCACGTCACCGATAAAGGCTTTAGCTTCACCTTTAGCACCTAGAGATTCATCTGATACTACGAATACTGGATGACCAAGGAACGCTTTACCAGAGGCTGAAACGATTGAATCTTGAAGCAAGTAACGACCGTTCTTATCTTTCAAAGTATCAAGAACTTGGTAGAACGATTGAGAAACTACAAACGATACGTTGTAAGCAGGGTCAAGGTCTACGTTCAAGATTGATTTAATAGCGTCCAAATCCGCTGCAGTTTTAGCTTCAAAGCCTTTAAGGATGTTGCCAATCGCTTCGTTAGTAGTGTTAACTTTGATTTGACCAATCGCTTCAGATACAATAGCAAGCAAGTCAACGTCTGCATCATCAATTGATTCTTGAGAAACAGGAATTGCACCACGGTAAGTAGCCACTTCCCATGCGACACTTCCAAATTCAGGTTTAGCAAGCGCAGGATTCTTCTCCAATTCAGCAACACTAACCATCTTAGCAGTCGCACGTTTAAGAATAGGGTATTTACCTGAACCTTTAGTAGCTTTGTGAATTGTAGTGAATTGCTTCAAATCTACAACAGTCTTCACTTCACGAAGTGGAGTTGTAACGATCTCTTCACTAGTGATAGGTTTAGTTTTTTCTTTTTTCAAGCCATCCGATGTTGGGTTGATATCGTTCATCGGGATAAGTACTTCATCTTTACCCTCAAAACGAAGGCCCTCATTTCGAATGCGACCTTTAGAGCGGATGAACTCATTTACAGATTCACGATAAGATTTAGTTTCTTCTTCAACTTTATGAGCTTGTCCAACAGTTTTTACATCAGCACCAGCTTCTGCAGTTTCATATGCTTTTAGATTGTTCTCAGCTTCTGCTTTTTGAGATTTCAAAACATCAATTTCAGCACGCACTTCACGAGCCTTCTCAAGATCACCTTCGTTCAAAAGAGTTTTCAACTCTTCTGTTTTAGCAGTAATTTCAGCACCAATATTTAAGATTTGTGCTTTAAGTTCTTTCATTTTTTCTTTAAACATACCTTACTTTTCCTTTCTGGGTATAAAAAAAGAGCCTTACAGCCCTTTAAGTAATTCTTCTTTTTCCAAATCTAACTTCATTGCTTTAATTTCGTTCTTACGACTCGTTTTATTAGCAAAAAAGTCATCAATAACAGCTTGTGGTAACATTCCTGTTCCAAAGCTTGCAACAGCTTCACGGTCTTCAAAGTTCATTACTTCATCAGCGAAACCTTTTTCAACCGCTTCTTCAGCGCTCATGAAGGTCTCGTTTTTCATCATGTCGATGATAACAGATTCTTCAAGGCCTGTTTTAGATACATAAGCATTAACGATGGCTCGGTCGCTTGCTTTTAAAGCATTTGACGCTTTTTCCAAATCATCGCTATTGCCTGAAACCCATGGTAATAATGCTTTATGGATCATAATTTGAGCAGTTGGACTCATACGAACCGCATCTGCTCCCATGATTGCGACACTTGCAGCACTTGCAGCCATCCCAGTCACTTCAACCGTGACACACCCAGGATATGAACGTAATGCAGTATAGATTTCACTCCCAACAGTCACTAAGCCACCGTTTGAGTTAACCTCTAGTACCACATCGCTTCCATCTTCTGGGAAAGCATCAACCACAGATTTAGCACTGACCGCTTCCATTCCGAAATAATCATATACTTCTTGTTGATTATTCGAGATCAGCGGACCCTTCATCTTGATTCTCTTCGGCATCTCTTGTCTCACCTCCTTTCATTGCTTGATACTCTTCTTTTTTATCTAAGAATACATAGTTCAAACTAGATAGATAGCGGTCCATATTCGGATCGTTAGAACGTTCTTTACCAAGTTCGATAAGTGCTTGGTTAGGTGTTAGGATTTGATTGTTAACAAGTTTCACCAACTCATCAACATTACGTCCTGTAACGCTACGAGTATCAAATTCAACACGATATTTCCTACGTTCTTCATCATCTAGCACTTTTAAACCTAACTCGCTAGTAATTGCGTCAAAATAAAAAGGAAGATCGTTGGTAACGTAGTCTTCCGTCAATTGAGCGACAGACTGGTTCGGACTGTTCACTCCCAATTTGAAACTAGGAACTCGCAAAGCTTTAGCGATTTGGGCAGTTGAAAAGTTGTTTGACGTAATCAACTGCAAGACATTGGTATCAATTTCAAGAGGGGTATACTCTTGAGTGTCGTCAAATACAAGTGGACTTCCACCAGTTGAACCTTCACGCATTTTCTCGAAGTCCATACGTGCTTTCTGCCTAGCTTCACCGTTCAACTGAGCACCTTTAAGTTTAATGATTCCGCTTGAAAAACCATCACGGAAAAACTTAATCAAGGTGTTAATTCCACCGTTTTGGAGACTGATTTCATCTCCCAAAGACAACAACGGAGAACGTCCAAGTATTGTGTCGTGACTAAAGAATTTCCAATGAATAACATCATCTGAATGACATCGAACTTCTCTACCACTCAGTTGGTCACGGAAAGTATAAATCAACTCATGGTCATTCGTTTCTTCAACCGTCGTTTCAGACGGTCTAAAAAACTGAAACTCCATTGCCTTTCCAGTCACTGGATTTCTAAGAATACGAGAGAATGAATTACCAGTCAAGATAGTATTGATCGTCATTGCGAACTTCCACTGTCTTGCCGAAGCATTGCCAGTTGATTTGACATTCAGCAGGTAATTCATGTCTTCATCTAATTCAATATTCCCCATTAAATCCTTTTTCAGCAAAGGAAAACGAGCTACATCACCAGCTATGATAGATACAGCAGTCAAGACATCACTATTTTTAAGCGCGCCTATACCAGTATACTGAGGTGTCGCACTCCCCGAGACTACCGAAGAGATATAGTCGTCATAAGATAATTTTGACGACCCTAAAGATTGAAAAAAAGCCATTCTATTCTCACCTCCTTTCTATATTGATAAGCGCAGCCAATAAAGATATAAGAATACCCGAACCTATAAATCCTGTTATTTCATCAATCGAGAAAAGACCGTAAGATATAAATCCTACTCCAATCAGCAATAATATTGTGTGTATATGATTTAAGGTTTTCTTCAACATTAAAATAGCGAACCTCCTTCCAAGATTTTTTCATTCGTCCAGTAGCCTGTCCCATCGAACGGTTCCAGGTAACAAGCAGCATAAGCATCTAAAAGTGCATCCAAAGGATCAATTTTATTGCTATTTTTATTCTTATCAATCCTCATACCGTTGTTATCAACACGAGTATAAGCGTTATTCACTGCCATAGTTAGCAACTGGTTTCCACTATGCTTGATTTTTCCTAATCGAACATCATCACGGAATTGCTTAGTAGGCATATTCAACACCATGGTTGTTTGAGGTATTTGTGTCAACGGCCATTCAGGGTGTCGCTTCTCAATCATAGTCAATAACGAACCGAACTGATATGGGTCAAAGTAAATTCCTTGCAACTCCCAGTCATTCTCATAGACCATTTCCTCAATCTTCTCAAGAACACGCTCATCATCGATAACCCCACTTTCAAGAGTGGTAATTTCGCATTCGCCCATTCGCTCCAGATTGGTATAAGAAACACCGTCTCGTTTTTCTTTGGCGACCAAACCATACTTGGTAGCTACAAAAGAAAAACTATCTGCATACCAGTAATCATCCATCATGATCATTGGAGAAATGGAGAATAAGTCACTCGACCTACCTACGTCAACACCTAGCCAAACTCTACGTTTTCTCGTATCTGGTTTATCAATCTTAGCTTTAGACCAACTTTCTTTATCCATATAAGATTCTTCAGAGGATTGCCTCCACATGTTAAAGTTCTTGATTAAAACTTCATTGACCGTACCAGTTTCTAATGATGTCTTGCGACGTTTACGAAGATAATCCATCATCTTTTCGTGAAGTGCTGCGACTTCAAGAATTGGATTTGATTTTATCCAATTGGCTTCATCTGCTATTTCTTCTTCGTTATCTTGTTCTGCAATGAAAGCAAAGTAGCCATCATCTATCACGTCTCCATCTAAAATCTTCTCGATGTATGGATATTCGATTGTGTGCATCGGAGCGTTCAGGTTCATTCCAGCTGTTGAGATAATCAAGATTAAAGGATTATCCAACTGGCCTTGACCGGATTCTAGCAATTCAATCATCTCATTTGTTTTAGATGCTGCAAACTCATCCAGGATACCCACATACGGTTCAAAACCGTCGACCGCTCCAGTATCACGACTTAGCGCACGAACATAACTCTCATCATTCAAGTTACGAAGTTCATCACGGACTATCTTCGTAGCCTTCCTGATATCCTCATCCTGAGCCCTGAGAGCATCTAACTGCTTACGGATCATATCGTATGCGATACGAGCCTGAGAGCGATCATTAGCGGTACAAAACAGCTGACGGCTCATAGAAGGGTTTCGGCCAAATAAAAACTCGTACAGGGCAATTCCTGCAACGAGAATAGTCTTTCCGTTCTTTCTGGCCAAACTGATTAAGGCTTTTTTAAATCGCCTTATCGATGTATCGGACTTTTTTCGCCAACCATACAAGCTCGACAAGATGAATTTCTGGAAATCAGCTAGTGGATATGGTTTCCCAGTTTTGACATCTGGCAACATTTCGATAAAATCAATTGGATTTTTGGCTTTGTCAGGTAGATAAATATATGGAAAGTCTCCATCATCCATACGCCCTAAATCTCTTAAATGACGCTTACAAGCCTTTATAACTTTTTTACTTGCAATAATATCGCCATTCACTACTTTTAAAGCATATTGATAAGCTACATCTTCCACATAATCACCTCCTAACTACCAAATTTATCAAAAATACTCTCTTTCTTTTCTTCAACTTGTGGCACGAATAACTTCATGCGACTATCAACTGTTAACCCTAATTGTGATGCTGCTCTTGAAAGATTAGTAGTAGCACGCTCTAAACTATACAACATCTTATTTGGTAAAACCTTACCTTTTTCCGTTTCATACACATACCCTTCTTTTTGCAATCCACGAGAGATTTCTTTGTAGACCGCATACCAGGTACAGTAGGTTTCTAATACTGCCCTATCTAGGTTCCTAAGGGGTAGCTTTCTTAAATCCTCAATGACTCGTTTGTATTCTGCCTTTGCAATCGGATCAAAGTGTTTTGGAGGCGTCAGTTGCAATGCATCCAATCCGTCCGAAGCCTTCTCCTGCATGGTTTTTCTAGCTATTTTCTCTTCTTTTGTCAGGTGACTTTTAGTCGTTTCGACTATCTTCATTTTTCGTCCCATAATACACCTCCTTTACACTTATTTTGACAGCTGAGACATTTCAAAAACGGAATTTTTTGCACAGAAGAGGGGGGCGTTCCTATTCCCGAACGTTATATACCCCGTTCAAAAACAAAGGGGGTATTTCCGTACAATTACCACCCTATTCCCTTACGTTATATCTTTTTTGATTGCTATTTCATTCGTATTTAGCTATCAAAACTAACATTATTTACATCACATTTACACTCGAAGAAACTAAAAAGAATATTTTTCTTCGATTGCTTTCTTGTCATTGCATCTCTTACAACTCGCTTGCAGATTAGTACGATCTAATCGTCTCGACCAATCTCTCTTAACGCTTACGATGTGGTCAGTCATTGTTGCTTCATCTCCACACATTGCACAAACATAATCAGATTCAAGTAAGACTTGCTTACTCGTTCGCTTCCAGATAGATGAGTTATAAAACCTCTTGACATCCTTGTCGTACTTCCAGCGAGTACGATTGTACTCAGTATACTCATCGTTTCGTTGGTCGTAGTCTACTGAGGTTCTTCTGCCGTTTAACATAGTCAACCTTTGTGGTTTCATTGTTCTACCTCCAATACAAAAAAGCCACACGATGTGCGACCTTTTTAAGACCTCTCATTGCGAATTAAAATCGCAATTGGAACGACAGGACTCGAACCTGCCTACGTTTCAGACCCTTTATAGTCATATCGCTCCACCAACTGAGCTACGTTCCAACTGCAAGACGACTACTACCTTGCGTGTTAATTAGAAATCAATTTTCTGATTTATTTTTTTGTAGTCATTTAAAACCTCTGAGGGAATCAAACCCTCTAGCTTATAACTTATCCGGAATATAATTAGCTACGCAACCATGCGAGGTCCAGTCGCTTCTGCAACCATTTTAAAGTTAATGAGCAATATGTGAATGCTAAGCCTACCCCATTCTGGGACACAAACACTCAAAGGAGAGTGTGGGATTTGAACCCACGGATCGCACGTAGGCGACCACCCGTCTAGCAAACGGGCGCATTCAACCTGACTCTGCCAACTCTCCATGTCAGGGAAGGCTTACTGCCTTACCCTTAATTCTTG